>NZ_BBCC01000008.1 GCF_001311845.1 Desulfosarcina cetonica JCM 12296
CCACCATGAGATATTCTCATCTGGCGCCCGATATTAAGCGAAATGCGGTCAATAAACTGGTGGAGACCTTGGGTTCTGTCAATAATGCCAAAGTGGTCAATTTGAACGATAAGAAATGATCTGTTTTCGGGGATAGAGCGACGGCTCGAAAAGCCGGTTTCCTGGACCGGCCCTCCCCGGATCAAATACCAGGAGCGCATCAGGAACGCGATAATGCCCAAAAGATCCAAACCAAAGTGGGGGTGGAATGCAAGTGGTTCTTTAAATCCAGGATTAATCTTTGACGAAGATAAAGGGAAGATATGCGAAGTTCTTAAAATTGACGCTGTTTCAGACGAAATTTGTTATCGACTGACAGAAGCAATACACCATTTTCAAATCCACCAATCATGGGACCTTGATGCCCCTCGCGTCTCCCAAATCAAGACGGCATTGGAACAGCTGAAGCACCAACTTGAGTTGATATTGAAGGAGGCGCGCAGAAATCGCCGACGTGAATATTCAAGGCGGTTGGTAAAGACTTTGCAAAAGATAGATCGAAAGACCGCCAATCAAATTTCAATGGTTGAATTCCCATCCAATCTTAACTTGTTCGACCTTTCTGAAACCGCCATTTCCGAAATTGAGCAATGGGAAATTGACGGTTGTAGCCTCAAAAACATCCCAGCAACCCTGACGCAACTTAAATTTTGCATTGACAAAGCGAATCAAAAACTCATGCCTGATTCTGGCGGGCGCCCACAAGAGCGGGGTGCCTTGAGAGGGTTTATAAGATATCTATCTTCGATTTACACAGAAGCTACGGGGCGAAAAGCTGGAATATCCCGCAGCCCAATGTTTGGAGAGCCTTCCGGCCCGTTCTTCAGGTTTGTTAAACACATGATGACAATGTTAAATATCGAGCCTCTCACCCCCCAGACGCTTGCATCTCAAATCCAAAAAGCCCTCCATTCTTAATCCTTTTTCGAAATCAACATCACCTTGTTTTAAAACTTCAACCCCCTTTTCTGCCAAAAAAAGGGGGTGGTTTTTTACATTTTTTTCGGGCAACAAAAAAAATTGGTATCTACTATCCCAGTGGATAAACAGAGAACTATTGGGAGATATAGATGAACGAGACGCAAACTACCGAGGATCAATTACGAACTGCCTTCGAGCGAATGGCCGCTAATTGGCCGTCTGAAGTCGTTGCCCGTACCAGTATTGAGAAATTTTCAGGTGAGATGGTGTCGTCAAAGGCGATGGCGAATTATGACTCTCTGGGTGAAGGTCCTGAAGGCCGAATTAAAATCGGCCGCAAGACTGGATACCTCAAGGAGCCCCTCATCCAGTGGTTGATGGCCAGGTCAAAGCTGGTCAACCCCGAGATTGTCCGATGATCGCCCGCGCCTTATCAAGACTCGCGGCATGGTCCTCATGGTGGCCGATCGTGGCTTTATACCTTCCAGGTATGATCTTGTTGGCTGATGGGGGTTGGTGATGATGGCAACTGCCCGCGCCGACAACGGCGATATCCAAGATACAGCGACAGCCCTAAAGGCCGCCTTACCTGATCCACGGCAGTACATCCAGGTCGCGGAGACAAAGCACGGCGGTGAGGTGGCCGGCCCCTGTCCGAAGTGTGGTGGGACCGACCGTTTTTTTATCCGCCAGGACGATTCTTTTATGTGCCGCCATTGCGGGGCCAAGGGTGGTGACCGGATCGACTTTTTTCAATGGATTGAAGGCGCTGATTTTAACGAACTGGTCCAGAAATATCTCAGCGGTGACGGCCACCAAAAGCCCAAACAGGAACCAGCCCGAGCGATCCCCGCAAATCTTAAGGCTACATACCGCTACACCGACGAGTCGGGAGCCGAGTTGTTCCAGGTTTGGCGGTACGAAGAGCCAGGCCGCGAGAAGACCTTTCGCCAAGGGACCAGGACACCCAGCGGCGAATTCAGGTTTGGGATCAAGGGCATCCGCCGGGTCCTCTACCGCCTCACCGAAGTGAGCAAGGCCGGCACCATTATTCTCACAGAAGGCGAAAAGGACGCGGACCGCCTGGCAGAGATAGGACTCACTGCCACCACCTCCCCCATGGGGCCAGTAATTGGAAAAACGAATATGCCGCGACTCTACGCGGTAAGAACATCGCCATCTTCCCCGACAATGACTCGGCCGGCCAGAAATATCTGGACTCAGTACTGTCGTCATTAAAAGGTGTAGCGCGCTCTGTAACGGTCGTCCGGGTGCCAGTCGGGAAGGATGTTACAGACTGGATTCAATCCGGCGCCACAAAGGATGATATCCAGCACGCCATCGATGTGGCTGTTGAATATCGATGGGGCGAAGCAAACCATGCTGAGGTGGTCGCCGACTGGCCAGATCCTGAACCGCTGACATCTACCATTGATCCGCAAACATACCCGGTTGATGCGCTGCCAGGCTTGATCCGCGAAGCGGTGGAAGAGGTTCAATTATTTGTCCAAGCCCCCTTAACCCTGGTGGCATCTAGCGCACTGTCGGCGGTATCGCTCGCCTGCCAAGGCCTGGCTGACGTCGAACGTGCTGCGGGCTTGTCTGGCCCATCATCGCTATTTCTCCTTTCGATTGCCGAATCCGGCGAGAGAAAAAGCCAAATCGACAAGCACTTTTTCTCGGGCATCGCCGAATACGTTGAACACCAGATTGAATTGGCCAGTCCACTACAGGCCGAACACGCTGCAAAAATGGCAGTATGGGAAGCAAAGCGGTCGGCTATTCTTGATCAGATCAAGAAAGATACCAAGGCAGGAAAGAGCACGGGCGAGTTTGAGGCTAAACTTGAAAAACACCAGAAAAATGAACCAAATCCGCCACGAGTGCCGCGCCTGATCATAAAGGACGATACACCAGAACGTCTCGCACAATCATTATCGGAGGTGTGGCCGTCGGCCGGCGTCATATCGTCAGAAGGCGGCGTATCCCTTGGCGGTTCCGGTATGGGCCAGGATTCTTTGATAAGGAACCTATCCCAGCTCAACGTTCTATGGGATGGCGGCACAATCGACATGGGACGCAAGACAAGCGGTTCTGTTCGAGTATCGGGAGCGCGCTTGTCGATGGGCATCCAGATCCAGGAGGCGACGTTACGGGCGTTTTTTGACTCCACCAGGGGACTTGCCCGGGGAACCGGTTTTCTCGCCCGGTTCTTGATGGCATGGCCAACTTCGACCATGGGGACACGCATGTTTCGTGAACCACCCGCCTCATGGCCAGCACTAAACAGGTTCAACGGTCGCATCATCGGCCTGCTGGAGTCGCCCTTGCCGTGGGACACCGGCGGCGCCTTTGCCATCCGACCTACCATGTTAACATTGTCAATAGATGCAAAAGCCGCCTGGGTAGCATATCACGACGGCATTGAGCGCGAACTTAGAACAGGCGGAGAGCTGGCAGACATCCGAGATGTATCAGCCAAAAGCGCTGACAATGCGGCACGATTGGCGGCATTGTTCCACCTATTTAATAGAGATGGCGGTGAAATATCCGCTGATGACATGACCAGAGGTTCACGGATCGCGGGGTGGCACCTCTCCGAATCGATGAGGTTTTTTAACGAAATCTGCTTACCCGAGGGGATGGCAAACGCGGAAAAGCTGGACGCGTGGCTTCATGAGCATTGCAGGTCTAAAAAGATACAGGAGGTGTCAACACGAGACATCCAGCGGCTCGGACCGTATGCCCTGCGCGATACTGACAGGTTGGCGGGTGCCGTCAGGGAATTGGAAAATCTTGGACGGGCCAGGCTGGCCACGGTGGGCAAGAAAAAGGTGGTGCGGGTCAATCCAAAACTTATCACGGAGGCGTCCAAATGATTCTTGAATCCCTCATTAAGTACGGACCTGTCGCAGGTGTCGCAACTGTCGCAGTCGCAAACAATAAAACAGCTAAAAATAAATCTGTCGCAAGCGAAGCACAGTCGCTTAGGTTCAAAAATAGAGAAAAAGTTAATATATATAATAAAAACAATAATATATGTTTTTCTAGCGGCACTCTGAAAAATAAATTTAACGGCGCTGCGACTGCGACACCTGCGACACCTGCGACACTTCCCAGCGCCTGCCCCTTGGTAGACGGCGGCATTTGTCCCCCCGGCTGCCGGTTCGAAACCAAGCTTATGGTCCGTATGCTCGAAAACGGCACCCTGCCTGATCCGAAAATCGGCTGCCCGCTCCGGGGCGCATGCGGATTGTTCAGCGAATGGCCCCGAGCAGACCGCCAACCGTTACCACTGCAATGTCTCGGTCACGATTGTCAACACGTTGCCAGGGACCCCGAAACGGCGGCTCTGCGCTGCGAGAAAGCCGATGCCGAAGTCATCGGTATGGCCGAGTGCCCCATGGGTAGATGGTCACGAGGCCTTCCAAAATCAGCGAGACAGACAAGCACGCCATATGGTGATCCTGGCGATTGTGAGTGTTGCTCGGCCTGCGACAAGACCACGATGATGTGCCACCACACGGCCTTTTTCGAACATAAGGCCGGCCGTGGAGTGCCGTGTGCGCAGATCCGGGCGAACTGCCCACGGATGGGTGAGAGATGACTACCGATAGAATTCGAATCCAATACGGCAACGGTGAAAATCCCATCGATGCGCTTCACCGTGCCATACAGCGCTATGGCCGGGAAAACGCATTTATTCTGGTGCCGACAAGTTTATGGCGGCGACTGAGCAACAATCAACCCAAACGAGGTAAAGATGAAAGAAAGAGAATTTGACCAGGCATTCAGACAAGCAGCAGTGGACATGTTTCACACCGAACTCCAAAACGCAGAGCGGTCCGCCGATGGAATAGAAGTTATTGAGAATACCTTCCCGGGATTGGCCTTCCAGGTTTGGGCCAGCCACGTGGAGCGTATGACACTGGCTGTTGTCCCGGTTATCGACCACATCCCTTCTGACCTATTGCGGCGATATCACACCATGATGAAGCGGTATTTGGATGTTATCGAAGAGGCCGCTGTCATGGCGGAGAGTGCGGGTGTCAACTAAGAATGGTATTTTACTTCCAAAACGAGCATTTGAAACGCCCAAGTCAACCGCAAAATGACCTTACAAAACCTAATACTAAAGTTAACTTAATTGGTTGATTTTTGTGGTTGACATAAACCGCAACAGTTTGAACTAACTATAAATTAATGGAAGTTGACTCGAACTTAATTTTAGCAACACCATTTAATGAAGGAGAAGTAAATTGAATCTCACTGAATTTGATATGCAAATACTGCTCAAGGCATTGGAAAACCGTGCCGGGCATGGCCGCGATAACGTCTTGCCCAAATGGCGATGTATCGCAATTCAACGGTTTGACCAAACGCCGGCCGAGATTGAAACGGTTAACGCACCGGAAGTGGCGACACCGGCCTTCGGGTTGTCAACCATGATGACGATGGTCAGTGCGGCAGACATCCACAATCGGGCATCGAGCGCCCGTGCGAATTTGGCTACACGGTTGGAAGCGGCGAGAGCCAAAGACCCGGATTTCGGAAGTTCACGGCAGGTTGACCCGGAGATGTTTATCCGCCTGGGGTTCGTCTGGGTGGGCTCCCGTCCCAAGCTTTCCAAGGCCGATTCTGAAGAAGTCGCAAAGGACTGGCGGAACAAAGGGTTTGAGGTTTTCGTTCATTGCCAAACTGGAGATGGTGCGGATCTGTATGAACTTCAGGCCGTCAACCTGATCCCAAAATTCGCCAAAAAAGCCCAGCTTGACCACCTGCCCAGCGATAGCAACCGGGGAATCGTTTTTGGCACCATCGAGGCCGCCATCCCCGACGAGAAGATTGCTGCAGAGGCCTGGAAGGAGGTCGACACGGCGTTCCAAACCTTGGAATCAGAAGGTCTCGTCGTGAGGGTGCAAGGCGTCAATATGGGCGCCAGGTGGCAAGGAATTTCCCTCTCGCACGAAGGACTGGCCGTGGCCAAAGACATGAAGTTTCGGCTGCGCCAGCAGTCCGCCGATGATGCGAAACCGAAAGGTGTGGGGCCGTTTCACGTATGTTGCCCGAACTGCAAGCAGGTGTTTATGAAAACCACGGATATGTATACTGAGGACTCCCCCGTACATGGGTATATGTTGGAGTTTTTGCCGCAGTACAAAAAGCTCAAATGGTCCCTGCCTTTCATGCCTTCGGCCATCGGCCAGAACATAACCTGCCCGGGCTGCTCCTGTGTATTGACCGGAACGAATAATCGTTTCCTGGACGGCATTCTGACCGATCCGAACGAGGAAGAGAAGGCCGATATTCAACCGGATGAGTCAACCGGTGGTAAAATCGATGATGAGGCGTTGTTGAAGATGGTTGACGAAGGCAAACCTCAAACCGAGATTGCCCGATTCTTTCAAGTCAGTAAGCAAGCGGTAAATAAAAAGCTCAAAGCCCTGCGAGAGGCGGTTTAAAGACGATTCAGGGGCAAGTGGCAGGCGATGTTTTGCCTGCCACATCACCCGCTGAAGGTTAACAATAGATAACGCGAGGAATCGAATATGACCGACTTCAAGAACGTCAAACACGCTTGGGCAATCGTCCAAAGCTTTGAGAAGCTACCGGATGACGACCCCACCCTGATGCTCGATGAGAACATTGGTACCAACCTATTATGAGCAGGCAGATGGCACATTTGTCAAACGGGGGCCTGGATGCCCGCCGGCGATGTGAACCATGCCACAACGCATGAAGAGACGGCCCTCCCCCGGGGGCCGTTTTCATTTCCGGGCCGGCCGGTGACCACCTCGCTGAAGGTGGCTGAATATTTTGGGAAGCGGCATGACAATGTGATTCAGTCTATCCAAACACTTGATTGTTCAGATGAATTTGGTGCCCTGAATTTTCAGGAGACCTCATATGTGGACAAATCGAACCGCCAAAAGCCCATGTACGAAATGACCCGAGACGGTTGGGCGTTTCTGGTTATGGGTTTCACCGGTAAAAAAGCTGCCAGGTCAAAACCGAAATTGCGCACTTTTGCGCACTTCCTACGCGCGCGCAAGAACAGGGTTGCAGGGAGGTTGCAGGGTGCAACGCACGCGCGAGAACATCCATGTTTTCGAGTGAGTGTGGCCCGCCTGGCGATCCGTGGTGGGGGCCAATAGGTTGATTGAAAGATTGCAGCCCCGAACCAGCTCAACCTGACCGGGGCTGCTTGGTGATGAAGGTGGCTGTGAATTTGTTGCTGCTATGGAGGTTGAGGGCACAACAGTGGGGCAACAACCAGCCAGACGCTTGGACGGCGTTGCATTCCTTTAGAAGGCAAGGCCCTATGCAGTCAATAGGCACCACCGAAAACCGCAAAAAGCTGATGGAATATCGCAAATTTCTCCATCATCAACGAATCCGGCTCTATTTCCTCATTCTGCGATCCCGCAAAAAACTACCGAAAAAACGCAAAAATATCCATGTTTTCAAGCTGGTGTGGCCTTGACAGAATTGGCCCGCATATGCGATGTGAATAGTGCAACTGTAAGTCCAGTTGCCCGGGGTGACAGCCGGAAAACTCCAAGGCGCATGAGCGCTGAATGTCCGTTTGGATATGGCGCTTTTCGTTTTTCGCCGTATAGTGCCCTATGGGCGGCGTATGCGCGGGGGCTTTGTGCCCGTCGGTATCCTTGGAGGCCGGTCTGTCAACCGAGCATATGCCGCCCTTTTTGTTTGACAGCGAATCGGGCGGCCTCTTTCAACCTACTCCAAGGAGAACCGCCATGAAAAAAGAACCCCACCACCCCCACGGCCCCAACCGAAAAGAAAGTCCCCGGCCAACTGTCTGCCGCTGACCAAGAGCTTGCCAAAGCAATGATCGAGTTGTTGACCGACCTTGGCAGCGATGGCAACGATTCAATGGAGGGCCTTTTTGCGAGAGAGCGCCTTTATTTTGATGGTATAAGTTACCTCTCGGATAGATTTGACGCCATTTCCGATGAACTCAAAGAAGCTTTGGAAGGAGGTGCCGCATGAAAAAAAGAAACTTGGTTGATTGCTCCTATATGATGGCATGGATAGCTCTCGTCATTGAAGAGCTCCCAAACTTCAGTCGCAAAGAGCTATCAGATGTGGAGGCAAAAGGCTGGTCAATGATTTTAGAGGACATCGCCGACCGAATCACCGCATGCAAATCCAGCAAAGAGGAAGGGGGTGTCGCATGAAATTCATCGATGATCGAAGCCCCACCGAATTAATCCAGAGTGCTCAAGAGTACAACACCAGAATCCAGGCCATGCTGGTGCAATTGAAACATGTTTTCGACGGGTTGGAAGATGCTGACAGGTACGAGCTCTATGCCATTAACCTGCTTTGCGAGCGTGGCGTTGAAGAGTGCGCTTTGGATGCTTCCGGTGTCCAGGACGATCTCGACAAGGCCCTCATGGCGATGAAAGGCGGTGCCCATGCCTGAAAAGCAAAATGAGCATTCTGCATCAGATCGACTTGTCACCGAGATGAACAAGATCAATGCATTGATGGACCTATTCGCATCAGCCGCGATTCACGACGATGGAGCCAAGTTCTCTCTATCCGGTACAATCGGCATGCGTGAGATCCTGGATACCGTCAGCAACGAACTCAACGATATTTCCTGGGAAGTTGACGCCATGGAAAGAAAATTGGGGGTGCGCGATGATGCAAGAGAGGAATCTTAAAGAGTGCGCCGACATGCTCCGGGGTATCGCCTACCTGTTTTGCGAGAAGGTTGCCACGGCGCCGGACCCACCCAAGAATTCCGAGGCGAATGGTTGGGGATCATGATCCATGATATTGCCGACCGGATTGAGGATATCGGCGGCGAGAAACGGTAACCAATGGCGGCCACCTGGAAACGGGTGGCCGTTTCATTTCACGGTCCGATTTCAGGTTTTTTCAGGAGACGGCGGTCCTGTTTCCCAGAGTCACCGAATCAGTGACTTTAACCGATCTCCCGCCACATGGGTAGGGAATAGTAGGCAAAATTGCTGAAAAATGCTGAAATTCAGGTTGAAAATGGTCTCCATGCGCGCGGAGACAATGTGCCTCGTGGGTGGGCAACAGTAGGCAAAAGGCGCTCACACGCAATAGGACCCTCCAACCTTGGATAGTCCTCCCCGTGGATTGTGACCACCAATCCAAAGTTGGATTCGTTAATCATGGTGACATCGACATCCTGTAGACCGCCAGGGGTGTGTTTAGTGAACACCCACACGCAAGAGCAAAAGAGGTGCCCTCAAATTTGAGGGGATCTCCATGGGATTGTAATCGCCTCAAAGTTGAGGGCGTTGATTGTCCATGGCGTAAAATAGTTGCGCGATATTGTACCTCCTTAACGTATCGGTAAACGGGAGGATGAGGCGATAAGTCAATAGATTCTTAAACCGCTAGGAGCTGGTATTCCAGATTTTCCTACTTGTTCATTATTTGTATTAATAGCTGAGTTGTCGATAACTTTTTGACCTTCTTCCATGGTAATTAAATTGTGCTCTAGAAGTACATCTAATATTCCTAAATATAATGATAAAATATTGTAGCCTCCATAAAGAACGCCCTCGGAGTTTCTTGAATTTTCTATAATTTCATTGCTTTCATCCTGGGTGATTATTTTTTTGGATATCATTGCAGTAAGAAAAAGATCTGAAAGATATACAATTCGGTTTGATATAATTCCGTCATTTTTTAAATCTGATATCTCATCTTTTATTCTTATATTGAAATCGTCATCCAATATTTTCTTTTTTTCCATTAAGGCAATTAAATTTTTTGAAAATAATAGAACATCGTACCCAGCAAATCCATTTGATATTTTGTCGTTATAACTTGTATTTTCATCAGCATAGGTTATTGGCGGTGTTAAAATGGAAAATATTTTGGAGAGTATTTTTTGGGTTTTATACCAATTAGTTTTATTACTGGCAACGCACAAATCGTAGTCGTTTTTATTTGTTATGTATTTAGTCAGGGTAAATACATATTTAACGCCTGAATCTTTCGGGAAGTTTTCTATGGTTTCAAAAAAATAAGAATTGTTTTTTTTGGTTTTTGGATTCCATACTTCCATCATGTTAGGATTGTAATTTTTTTCAATCGTTATGATCTCTATATTATTACCGAAAGAAATTTGACAGTGAAGTTTTTCTTCTTCCTTTTCTCCAATATTAGTAATAGAGATAGCTAAGTTTGGTGAGGGAATCGAAGCGGGAGATTGAATTTTAAATTTTCCAGCGTAAACGTTAACTGTAGCTCTTGGGCTGTTGTATTCATCTAATATAGATATGTCCGGTTTTTCCGGTGGATTTGCCACTAGTATGGCACTCACCACTGAGACAATAATCGGAAGGACCAAACTACAAAACATACGATCTAAAATACCATATAATTTATTTTTGGTCCTTTGAGAATCTTCCATTTAAACGCATCAGAATAAAGGGATTAGGAATTTTACAGTTACGATAGATGCAACAGCTGGAATGATTACTGAGAACAAGACACCTTTTATCGCTTTTTTTAACATTTTTCAAGAACTCCATGAAATTAGGTTTTTTTATACGCCAGTGTATACAAATGTATATTTATTCCTACTAATCAACCAGAATTCGCCTATATTTTAGGCTATCACCACAGAACAGCAATTATTGCGCCATGATCATTAATAAATTGTGCGGATTACAAAAATTGCACAGTGCGTTACGTTTTTTGCACCTCTAAAAAAACTATTTGATATTAATGTATATTAACATCAAATAGTTATATATTTTACTTTGCGCAAGACAAATATCTGAAGCAAGTATGTTGCCATACCCTATGCCGGATGTAGGAAATAGGACGACATTCGAAGAGCATCTGAGGATTTCCCCTTCTTTTTCGATCATGAAGGTCGGTTGACAATCCAGATGCAAACTGATCAGAAGGCAGGCGATATGCTTGACTACTTGGACCATTGACCGTACCTATAAAACGGGACGGGATAAATAGTTGTAGAGATTGTTTTCTTGTTGGCAATTTTTTGACGGTGGGGGGGCAAAAAGGTAGATTTTTGAGCTGAGTGCGGGGACTGTCCTGTGTGGACCAAGAAAAAGGGCTCAGCGGGTGATTTCGCTAAGCCCTTATTTTGTTTGGCTCCCCAGTACGGACTCGAACTGTGGACCCCGAAGGATAATACACCTGGAAACGGATCTGATCAGTGAGGGACAGCGCCCCTCACACTGACTATATCGGATGGTCCGGATCCGAATTTGGGCGGCAACCCCTGGCCGGTTACCGGTTCCCCGGGGCAAGATGATAATCCGGTAATGTTTCGGTCATCCCCCGGCAAGGTGCGGGGGATATATCAAGGCGCAACACGGAACATTCCCCACCGTGTTACTTCCTCTTTCTCCCGGCCGGGCTGCCTTTGGTGGTCCGGCTCTTCATTTTAGATAGTGCAAGCTGCAACCACCGTCCATCAAGATGTGGAATTCTGCAAAACGTTGGACTATGGTTGGACAAAAAAGGTTTTTAAAAAATAAAAGGCTAACCGATCGTCGGTTAACCCCCTTGTCTTTATTGGTGCCCCCGGCGTGAATCGAACACGCGGCACATGGATTAGGAATCCATTGCTCTATCCACTGAGCTACGGGGGCTAAGTTTAATTATCGCATTTGGTTGGGACGTTTTTTCGGACTGCTTTTTTTCGTAAAATCATGGATTGTGCCCGTAACTTTTCCAGGGGATTTTTCCTGTTGCCGGGCAGCCGCCCTCGGATCGGGGTCGTTAACGATTTTATATCGGTCAAATACCGATCTTGCCTGACGCCCCGAAACCAGCATTGCCACTTCTCAGGCACACCGGAACGAACCATGTTTCTCACTGCAATCCGCCTGAAATCGTGGAAGTGTCTTAAGCCAATCTTTGCGTCTTTGCAAGCTTTTTCACAGGCTTTATCGAACCCTTTTATCCCATCTTTTCGGGGTCTATTGAGGAAAACAGAGGCGCGTAGCCCCCCTTTCTAAAGAAAAGGGTTCAGCTAGTCGAGTCGCTCTTTTATCCTTCGGACAGCGTAGCCCGTTTGCGCATGGGATGACTAGGTTAAAACCGAGAGGAGATGGCCAAAATAAAAAAGGGGCAACCCTGATAAGGTTACCCCTTTTTTATTTGTTTTGGTGGGCCGTGAAGGAATCGAACCTTCAACCTACTGATTAAGAGTAAGTTCGCCATATAGTAACTACCCGAGAATATACAAATAAATACGATGCTAAGAGACAAGCTTGTCATCAGTCTGCCAAAAATATATTGGTTATTATTCAAGCAAATCAACGGCTGTCCTTTTCTTATTGATGGCAACGTGTGTGTAAACCTGAGTTGTGGCAATATCTTCATGGCCCAATAATTCCTGGATCGTTCTCAGGTCCGCGTCAGCTTCGAGCATGTGGGTTGCAAAGCTATGCCTCAAGATATGCGGCGTCACCTTTTTCAATATACCGGCTTTTTCAATCGCGTTCCATAATGGCCGGCGAATGTCTGTCAATTGCTTGCCGGTTCGCAGTGAAGGAAATGCCAGGGTTTCATCCCACGGGACTTTCGTTTTTGGATTCGAAATAAGATCGTCCATCAAAGAAAAATGTCTTTTCATCGCTTCGGATAAAGTTTGTGTCATCGGCACCGTTCTGGTCTTGTCACCCTTACCGATTACAGTTATCGAACAGCCTGTAAAATCAACATTATATCGTTTCAACGTCATCACTTCATTGGCCCTTAATCCAGCGTGGTACAAACAAAGAAACATGGCTTGTCGATGTGGACCGGCATTGTGAAAAATAGCCATACATTCTGACTTTGTTAGGACTTTGGGCGGTTTTCTCTTATAAGGGAGCTTTGACATCTTGATAGGCATAGTCTGGCAGTACCCGTTTTGATATGCCCACTTCCAGAAACCGGAAAAATAGATCAACTCAAGGTTGATGGCCCTGTGCTTTTTGCCAATATCGTTGACCCTTTTTCTCTTGTAAGCTTCAATCGTTGATGTGTACACGAAATCAAAGTGCATTTTGCGGAACATGGACATTATAGGGCCACGAAGGATCCTATCTTTTTCCTCCCACGTTTTATGAGCTTTGTGCAGCTTTTCATATTCAAGGTGGGCATTGACCAGATCACCAATATTGTTGTAGGATTTTTTTTGCCTACCGTCTTCCTGATCACACTGGCGCTTTAAATAAGTATATGCTTTTTCAGCTTCAGCCTTTGAACCATAAAAGACCATACGGGTGCGGTTGCCTACACCACGGCTTACATCCAACTGATATTTATCTGTCCCTATTTCACGCACGGCCATTCGATTTTTTAACACGGGTAAGTTGTTTATGTAAACGTCTGGATATCTCTTGTTCAATATCCCGGTCTGACCGTTGAGGAGTGGCCCCGACTCCCAAATGGTCCATCAGCGCCGATAGTTGCTTTTTGATGGCCTCAAGGTCTTTCTTTATCTGTACTGTTTCAGTCAAGCCAGCCTCAATCTGGTGGATTGAAGATTAGCGCACGAACTCTCTTTCAAGTTCATCAATGACACCCATTTTTTTTCCTGAATTGTTTTTATTTAATGAAAAATGAAAAGCTGCCATTGTAATAAGATTAGGACAAATTTGTTTGTAACCCATTGATTTTACATGCCTGTTGGATATGCAACGAATTTATAATTTCAGTGGGTTAGCATCAGAACAAATTTCCCGTTGTAATAGGATTTGATTCCATTTCCGTATTAATGTAATTTAAGCGTAGACCCATCCAGGATTTCAGCATCATTGAAAACATTTAACGCTGAGACCATATTAAGAGTCGATTTACGTTAAGCAGTTACATTAGTTATCAAATTGGGAGCCTACATCTGTATTCCTGGCGAAAATTAAAATCGTGATGTAAATCAGTTGAGTATGAGGCGCTGCAGTTTCTATTTCAGAGGGGGATCAGGCTCAATTGTAGGATTGTAAACCATTGTTACATAGAAAAAGAAATGATTGTCAAGAAAAAAATTCATAATAGATGAAAAAATACATGGTTGACATCAATTTTTATGAAGTCCTTGAACGTATCGAAAGGGAGATGGAAGGTTATTCCCGAACTGAATGGGCGAATAAAGTGGGCGTGAGGATCAACGTGGTGTCCAATATTCACGGTGCCAACGCCAGGCAAAATCCTTCATTAAATTACATATTGGCTGTATCTGTGGCGACCCGGAAACCGATGGACTATTTTCTATGGGGACGAGCTTCCTACATTTCATCTGAATTGCCTGATAAGATAGTAAAAGAGGATGAAAAGTTATACTCGAATCTCGACACCACCGAAGATATGATTGATTCGGCGACTCAAGACCCGGAGATGGGCAAACGGGTGCGCTATTGGCGTGAAGATATGGGTTTCAGTGTAGCAGAAGTTTCAAAACGTTCCGGCTTACCTGTCGATCTAATCAAAAGCATCGAGGCTGGCAATAACACAAGTACGGATGTGATCGTAAAACTGGCCAATACCTTGCGGTGTTCAATCGATTTTTTACTGGGGTGCGGTGGTTCCTCCGTTGCTCACTATCCAATTGTAAGCAGGAAGTAGGGCCGGGCAGCAAAACTCAATTCGCAGTATATTTTCATATAACAATGGCTTAAGTGGCCGATCACGACGAATTTGTCCTAATGGCCTTTCGCCCAAAAGGCAGCCCCAACTTGTTCATACGGCTACGAAGGGTGTTGGGATGGATGTTTAACTGTGCGGCCGCACCATCCTTTCCCTGGATTTTGCCGTTAGTCGATTGAAGGACGGCTTCGATGTGTCGACACATGACCTCATCAAGGGTGTGAGCGGCCGGCTGGATTTTTCATCTAAAAGCGCCCGAACTTCTATATCCGATCGTTCCCCTGCCAGATCATCGAAACGCAGGGGGAGATTTTCATCGCGGCTTTGATGCCTGATCAAGGCGCGCTCTACCATGTTTTCCAACTCCCTGACATTTCCCGGCCATGCATAGGCGGTCAGACGTTCCATGCGCCGGGGGCCAACACCGGGTGCTCCGACAGGCCGAACGCCTTGAGTTTGCGGTCGATGAAGTGATGGACCAATGAGGGGATGTCGGACTTACGCTGGCGCAGGGGCGGGATGTGAATGGGAAAGACATTGAGACGGAACCACAAGTCTTCCCGGAACCGGCCTTCCTTGACCATCTCGGCCAGGTTGCGATGCGTGGCCGCGACGATGCGGACATCCACTTCGATGGGTTCCACCCCGCCGACCCTTTCAACGAGCCTGTCCTGAAGCACGCGTAGCCCGTCCTGAAGCACGCGTAGACGATATGGTTGAACGCCAGCCAGACGACCACCAATAGAAAAGCCTGCCAAACCTTGAAAACGTGGGTTATAGTCAGCGTTCATGAGAAAACCCAACTACAGAGCCAAAATCAAGGAGGCAGGCCGTGAGCAAGATAGTAAAATATGTTGGTTTGGATGTCCACAAAGATTCGATCACCATTGCCATCGCCGATGAAGGCCGTGACGGAAACGTCCGGGTTTATGGGAAAATCAACAACGACATGGGGCAGATAGATCAAGTTATGCGAAAGCTGATCTCAACAAACGGCGAACTGCGGTGTGTCTATGAAGCCGGCCCTTGCGGATACCCAATATACAGGCATCTAACGCGCCAGGGCATTGATTGCGTGGTCGTAGCCCCGGCGCTGATCCCCAGGAAAGCGGGTGATCGGGTTAAAAATGATCGCGTGATGCGACCAACCTGGCGACACTCCACCGTTCAGGCGAACTGACATCGGTGTATGTTCCCGATGAGACGGATGAAGCTGCGGGACCTGGTTCGAACGCGAAAGGATATCACCATCGCCCTGCGTAAGGCCAAACAACAGATCAATGCGTTTGTGTTGCGCCAAGGGTTCAGCTATCCGGGCAAATCCAAATGGAGTAAAGCCCATTTAAATTGGCTGAAGGAGTTGAAAATGCCGCATCCGGCCCAGCAGATCGCCATTACCGAGTATCTGGACGCCATGGAAAACCATGAAGCCCGCGTCAAACGCCTCGAAAAAGCGATTGTGGCATCCTGCCAGACCTGGCGTCTTTTGCCGGTTGTCGACGCCCCGCAGGCGCTCCGGGGAATTTGCATGGTCAGCGCGGTAACCCTGGTCGCTGAACTGGGCGATTTGACACGCTTCGACAAGCCCACACAACTGATGGCTTACATGGGGCTGGTCCCGTCGGAACATTCAAGTGGCCCCACTGTCAAAAGGGGGCCTATTACCAAAACCGGCAATACCCATGTCCGCAGAACATTGATCGAATCGGCGCAAGCCTATCGGCTGCCGGCCCGGAAAAGCATCACGATCCGAAAACGCCAGGACGGCTTACCCGAAGATGTTTGTGAGATCGCCTGGAATGCGCAGCTGCGATTATGCCACCGCTACCGCAGGCTAATGGCAAGGGGCAAAAGCCACAACCTTGTCGTTACGGCGATCGCACGTGAACTGGCCGGGTTCATCTGGGCCATCGCCCGGATCGTTCCCATGGCGACGTGAGTCATTGTGATGTTAATGGACGCCGCTGAATCGGGCTGGACTATAGCGTGGAAACCCAGGCCTATCAAGGCCAAGCCCTAAAGGTGCTCGCTACGCTCGCAGCCTTGACAGCCCTGACTTTCCACGCTGGACGGAACTTAGCGACGGCGAGAGAAGCGCGACTGTCGCTCCGGCTCAAGAAGCTGGAAAATTACTTCTCGGTGCAATCCTCAAAAAGAAGAAAAAGGGACCTGCGTAATCAAAAAACCAAGATAACCATCGAGCGTTTGGATAGGGGCGCGGTCGCGGTTTGGAGAACCCTCGTCGCTCCTATCGGAATAGGTCCTTGCGGCTGAAACTCCAGCTTGTAGACCGAGGCAGCTCCACGACGAAGCTTAGGCGTCAAGCAAAAATAACTTGAACAATCATGCCCATCCGACTACGATGGATATATGACAGACATGCCCACGATAGAGAAGAAATTTCAAGCGTTGTCTTCACGGTTGGACGAGGCTGCCTTGCGCGCCTGGGCGGCAGCGGAAGCCCGTAGCCTTGGGCGTGGTGGTGTCAGTTTGGTCGCCAAGGCGACAGGCTTGTCGCGCACGACGATTTATGCCGGTCTTGCCGAATTGCAGGCTACCACTGTGCCTCCGGGGAAGACGCGTGGCGAGCGGAAGCGAATCCGAGCGACTGGCGGCGGACGAAAGAAGCTGGTCGACAAGGATGCCGCTCTGATGGAGGCGCTTGACACCTTGGTGAATCCAGTTACACGCGGTGACCCGATGTCGCCTCTCCGGTGGACCTGCAAGAGTACCCACCGACTGGCCGAAGAGCTCAATCGAAAAGGACATCGAATCGGTCAACGCACGGTGTGCAACCTGTTGCGACAAGCTGGATTCAGCCTGCAATCGACACGAAAGACCCGTGAGGGCATACAGCATGAAGACCGGGATGCGCAGTTTTCCTATATTTCCCAAACGGTTGCCGGGTACCAGGCGGCAGGTGATCCGGTCATTTCTGTCGATACCAAGAAAAAGGAGTTGATCGGCGATTTCAAGAATGCTGGCCGTGAATGGCAGCCTCAGGGCGAACCGGAACCAGTCAGGTTCATGACTTCATTGATCGCGAACTGGGTAAAGTGGCGCCATATGGCGTTTACGATGTCACGGCCAACAACGGATGGGTCAGCGTGGGTATTGACCACGATACCGCAGAGTTTGCAGTGGAAAGCATTCGGCGATGGTGGCGGGAGATGGGATCGCCGGCCTACCCCGATGCTCGGCGTCTTTTGATTACCGCCGACTGCGGTGGCAGTAACGGGAACCGCGTGCGGCTGTGGCGCCGCGAGTTGCAGAAACTGGCGGACGAGTTGGGGTTGCCAGTCCAAGTGTGTCATTTTCCTCCCGGCACCAGCAAGTGGAACAAGATTGAGCACCGCATGTTTTGTCATATCACAGCCAACTGGCGCGGTCGCCCACTTCTCAGTCGTCAGGTCGTTGTGAATCTCATCGGCAACACGGTAACCAGGACCGGTTTGAGCATCAAGGCCGCTATCGATGAAAACACTTACGCAAAAGGCATTAAGGTTTCCGATGAGGAACTTGCCACCTTCGCCATAGAGCGGGACAATTTTCATAGGGAATGGAATTACCGATTACTCCCTCGAAATACTCATGGCTGATTTAAAATGTTCAATTTATTTTTGCTCGATGCCTTAGTCCGGCGGTATCCAACCCGCGAATATCAGAGTGCTCAACCGTCGTTATTGCGGACCCCGCCTCTATCCAAACGCTTGATGAAAATCATCGACCCAATTTTTTTGGAATGGATAAGTTTTTCTATTGACAACTGTTCAACCATATCAGGAGCCGGACCTGGGCCGCGGGGGGCAATTCACCGACTTCATCCAGAAAAAGGGTGCCGCCGTGGGCGCGCTCGAAACGCCCCCGCTTGCTGCGGATGGCGCCCGTAAAGGCCCCCTTTTCGTGGCCGAAAAGTTCACTGTCAAGCAGGTTTTCGGCAAAGGCACCGCAATTCACCTTCACCAATGGGCCGTCCCGGCGGGGCGAGGTGGTGTGGATCGCATTGGCGATGACCTCCTTTCCCACGCCGGTTTCGCCGGTGAGCATGATATGGCTGGAAAGGGGCGCCACCTGGTGGACCATTTCCATCACACGCCGTAACCCATACCGGGCGCCAACAATTTCATCCCCTGAAAGATTACGCAATTCCTGCTGCAGGTAGCGGTTGTCATCGGCCAAGAGATCCTTGAGCCGCAGGAGTTCGCGGTGCCGGAGAACATTGGCCATGGCCACGGCGAAGGGGTCGTGGAGCAATCCCATCAGCCGGATGTGATCGTCGGTGAAGGCATTCTCATCCGTTGAAAAGACGATGACCACGCCAAGCTTTTCCTCATCCAGTTTAAGATGCAGAACAATTTGCGGGAAAGGGGTGATTCCCAGTGCTTGGCTGAATTCATGGGCGATGAGGTCTTTTTCCGCTTGCCGGTACAGGTAAACGCCTTGCTCCATTTTCGCAAGAAGCGATTGAGCCTCTTCAGACAGGTAGATGGGGGTGTCCCATGGGGCCGTCGAGACGGTTGCTGACAAGGCGAGAATCCGAACCGCCCCTTTCTCCGGCTCATAGGTGCTTAGCATGAGACCCTCCAGGGGGATGTAGGCGCTGAGGTAGCCGGCACATTCCCGCACGACCTTGTCGGTGTCCAGGCTGCCGCAAATTTTCATGGTGGCCTGGTGAAAAAAGGTAAGCGTTCACGGGGCGAGTGTCTGAAGCGGGGATTAGATCCAGTTCACATCAACAGAGATGCCTGCAAAGTAACATTCCAGGCATTCGACCAGAAACGGGAATGTGGCTTTACCTCTCAGTCGGCAGGTTTCTTTTACAGACAGGATTCGTTCGACCCAGCGGTTGCCTTTGTCGCTTTGCGTTCCCAGGCTGCACTTGCGCCATAGCACGCCAAAGCGAAGGGAGCGTTCGGCACGGTTATTGGTGGGCTCGACGCCTTCGTGTTCGAGAAATGTCCACAGTGCATCCAGCTCCCGCACCATTTGCCGGGCCAGGCGGCCGGCATCGTCACAGTCGTCCTCAAAAAGGCTGAGGGTCAGCAATAACCCTACAACGATACTTAATATGATTTAAGATTGAAATCTTTCTTTTGGTCTACCATACTAAGAAACAACACTTAAAAAAGGAGGCAGGCCATGTTACCCACCATTCGATGCGACGAATATCTTTACCCGGTTCCAAAGTTTGATCTTGGCAAGGGCGATATCAAAGATTTTAATAATGAATTAAAAGGATTTCACGAGCAGTTTGCCGATTGTTTCCAGCGCAGTGAATCCAGGGATCACTTTTTTAACTACATGTCCGGACAATTCAGTCCAATTGAGCGGAAATTCATCGAACCCATCGCTTTGGCTGTGGAAGATGGCAATGTAAGATCGATGCAACGCTTTGTTAGTGATGCTCCATGGGCAGAGAATAAAATGGCTACCAAGTATCGTAGTTTTGTTAACGACGATCTTGGCAGTCCAGACGGCGCCATGCTTTTCGATGAGAGCGGCTTCGTTAAAAAGGGCGATGACTCGATCGGGGTTGCCAAACAATACTGCGGGACCATCGGCAAGGTGGATAATTGCCAGGTCGGCGTCTTCGCAAGCTATGTTTCCGAATACGGCTACGCGTTGATCGACAAACGCTTGTTTATCCCGGAGAAGTGGTTTGCCGACGATTATTCCGGCCGGCGAAAAAAGTGTAAACTGCCTGAAGACGCGACGTTTAAGACAAAACCGCAGTTGGCTGCTGAAATGCTCATCAGTCTCAATAGCGAGAACATATTGCCGTTCAAGTATGTTCTGGCCGACTCGGTATATGGGGAAAGTCCTGAGTTTATCGCAGCGGTTGAATCCATGATAGATATAACCTATCTCGTGTCGGTTGCAAAAGATACCCTCTGCTGGCTCAAACGGCCGATGACGATAAACAAAGAGTACCGCTGGGGTGGCAAGACACGCACCAAAACCATGTTGATCGACCCGGATAGTAAACCAGTAACCATTGAGGAGCTGGCAAAAAATATAAACGATTATTTTTGGTATCGCCGCAAGGTGTCTGAAGGAACCAAAGGACCTATCGTTTATGAGTTTACCCGCCGGAGGATTGTCCTTTCAAATGCCGGGCTACCGCAAAAAACTGTCTGGCTGCTGATCCGGCGGAACCTTGGCGATGATCCGCAATACAGCTTTTCCATCAGCAACGCCTCGTCGAGCACGAGGTTGAAAACGCTTGTATGGTTAAGCGGACTACGCTGGGCGATCGAGCAGTGTTTCGAGGAAACCAAAACCGAATTGGGCATGGACCACTATGAGGTGCGCAAGTTCCCAGGATGGCACCACCACATACTCACGTGCATGCTGGCTCATTTTTTCCTCTGGCACCTGAAGATCAGGCTGGGAAAAAAAAGCACCGTCTATTACGCTGTCGAAGCTTAGAACCCTTATCGAAGTCATTTTACCGATGAAACGTCGCACATTTGAAAACCTACTTGAGAAGATCCTTTGGATTCAGGATCGGAACCATCGCGCTTATTTGTCGCATAGGAAAAAACGCCTACGTGAGCTTGGCGAATATGACCAAGTTGCGTTGTAGGGTTAAGCGACGCAAAAAAGCTGCCGAGCGGTCATTCCGATTAGCTGCATAGCAGTTTCAAATGTTTGGAAAAGCAAAAGCCAATAGGCGAAGTGTTTTCAAATTTTGCTCAAACCAAAAAAATATCGAGGAGATTTACTTTTTAAGCGAAGTAATTCGCGATCACAAAATGAATCATAATTACTTCTGTCTGAAAATTTACTAGAAAAAGGGGTTTTCGGCCAGGCACTATATATTCCCCGGGAATCATGTGTCGTAGTATCGCCTGTGATTTTCTCATAGGGGGGCAAAACTGACCTTTCATTGGGAAGAAGAGATTGATGAGCAAAATTGACGTGAGGGGAGATAAGCGCGTCGTCCGGTCTGCCTGTCGAATGTGCCATGGCGTATGTCAGGTGCTTGTCCATCTGGACGGCGATCGGGTCGTAAAAGTGACCGGTGACCCGGACAGCCCCGTCAGTCGGGGATACCTATGCCCCAAGGGTGCGGCCTCGCCCGAACTGCTTTACCATCCGGACCGGATCACCTATCCGCTCCGTCGGGTGGGAAAGCGTGGGGAAAACAAGTGGGAACGCATTTTGTGGGAAACCGCCCTTGATGAAATGGCCGAACGATTTGCGCGCATAAAGGCCGAAAGCGGTTCCGAATATGTAGCCATCGGGCAGGGCACCGGCCGGCCCCTCATCGAATTTACCCTGCGGTTTGCCAACGCCTTCGGCACCCCGAATTTCGTGGCGCCCAGTCATGTGCGTTATGCTCCCAGGGTCGCGGCGAGCAAGATTACGCTGGGACAGCTTCCGGTGACCGACGTATACGGATTCGGCGGTCAAGATACGGCCGGGATGATGATTTGGGGATGCAATATTACCCAATCCGGCTCGGCCGACGGCATGTGCGGCGGCATGATTCAACGCGCCCTGAAGAAGGTCAAAAAACTGATTGTCGTCGACCCCAGGCGGACCCGGCCGGCAAAACAGGCGACCCATTGGCTCCAGCTTCGGCCGGGTACCGATGATCCACGTCATTGTCAGGGAAGAACTGATCGATCACGATTTTGTCTGCAATCATACGGTCGGATACGAACAACTGGCCGCGCATGTTAGTCCCTTTACGCCTGAATGGGCCGAGGGGATCTGCCGTGTTCCTGCGGGGCAGATCGAGGCGGCTGCCAGAACCTATGCCACCACATCGCCTTTTTGCATGCTTTGGGGCAGCGCCACGGACGCCAGTGCGACCAGTTACCAGACCGCCCGCAGTCTTTTGATATTGCGCGCCATTACCGGCAATATCGATTGCCCGGGGGGGATGTGCTCTGGGTCCCTCCGGAAGGCGTCCATCAGAAATCCGTATTCATGAACCCGGATCAGGAAGGGGCGCAGTTCCTTGCCCCGGAAAAAAGAGGCCGGGCGGTTACATGCGGACGATTTCCCCTTGAAAAGGCCGTGCATCCGCCGACCTTCTGGAAGTCGGTCGTGACCGGTGACCCCTACAAGGTCCGAGGCATGTGGATCGCCGCATGCAACCCGCTGCTATCCCAGACCCACCCGCTGGTCACCGAAAAGGCCCTGCGGGATCATCTGGAGTTTACCGTTGTTTCCGATTTCTTCATGACGCCCACCGCAGCCCTGGCCGACATGGTATTACCGGCTGCCATGTGGCTCGAAACAGACGACGTCGTGAATCTTCACAAGATCTGGTGCGTACTGGCGAGAAAAGCGGTCGCCCGGGTCGGTGAGGTTCGCGATAACCGGGAAGTGATCCTTGAGCTGGCAAAGCGCCTTGGTATGGACGCTGCCTTTCCCTGGAAGGATTATCACGATTACCTTCAATGGGTGTTGAAAGAGAGCGGGATGACGTTTGACGCGTTCTGCTGCTACGTCCCAGTTTAGTTGACTCTGTTTGTCTCAACATATTTGACCTTCCTTCATTCCCACAATAATTGAATCAGATTGCTCTCATGTTCATTGATCGGATAGTCAACCCATCCAATGAGATCTGTTTTTCAATCGCTCCACCGCATCGACGAAGCTGCAGTGGGTAACGGCGATGACCATATCAATCGGATTGAAGTTTTTCTCGCAGTCAAAACATCGTGCCAGGTTGGTTTTCGGATTTGTCGCCGTATGAAAGCGATCACACAAGGGACAGCGAAAGCGCAGCAGTGTATCATCGGGGCGGACATCCAATCGCAGCATATCGACAATGACCGTGTCGATCGAGATACGGTTTCTGAGCGTTCTCAACAGGCTTGAAGCGTAGTGGTTAGCCATGTTTCCTCCTATGGCAGATGGAATTCACTCATGGTTTCGTTGACCAAGGCGTCGTTGATTTTTTCAGGTTGCGCGATGCGGCGTGGATCAGACAGGCGGTAGCGACGTTGTTGATTTGGCGGGGGACGCCGCCGGTGTAGTCATGGATCAGGTTTTTGGCCTCGGTTTCGAAGATCTTGGTGTTTCCACCGGCCAAGGTCATGCGGTTGTCGATATACGCGCCGGATTGTCCCTTGGAGAGCGCATGCAGGGCAAAGTGCATGTTGATGCGATGAGCCAGATCGGTATGCGAGGCGCGTTTGAGGATATCCCTGATGCTGTCCTGGCCGCATAAGACGATTTTGAGCGATATCTGTTCATCGATGGAGGAGATCAACAGGCGCAGGTCGGTCAGGGTTTGGGGATCAATCAGATGGGCCTCATCGATGATCAACAGGGTGCATTTTTCGTTTTGTTTGATGCGGTCAAGGATCTGCAGCAGCATGCGGTCCTTTCCCATTTTGGGTTTTTCGCCGAGTTTGGTGACCATGAGCCTGAGAAAGGCATTGGCCTGGATGGGTGTGAGATGAAGGTAAATCGGATGATACCGGTTGTGCGGCAACTCATGGATGAAGAGCCTCAATAGAGAAGATTTGCCCAGTCCGGTCTGACCGATGATTAAGGCCAGGGCGCCTTGTTGTTCAAAGAATTTAAGCCGTGCCAGGGCCTGTTCGATTCTGGGATCGCGCTGCAGCCATTCAATGGGTGGCTTTTCGGCAAACGGATGGGCCGTTAAAGAAAAATGGGTCAAAAACATTAGCGGTCTCCTTTGATGAGTTGTTTGAGTTCGGCGATGATGTAGGGCACGCTGGGTTGTCTTGCGTTTTCAAAGGCGTTTTTAACCATCTGCCGGTCGATGGCTGAACTTTGGTTATAGACCTTCTTGAGCGCTTCCAGGTCGCCGGAGCAAAGCGCGGTCAAGCCGGCTTTAAATCCGAGAAGCTGAGCCACGGTGCTGGCGAATTGGTGAAACGGCCACCGGCGGTGTTCGACGATGTTGCGATAATCGATACCGCCGGCTTTTTCCGCCAGTTCTTGTCTGTGCTGCTGGATCAGAAGGTCGGTGTAGTTATGCTTGGGTTTTCCCCTGCATGGGTCCGGGGCAGCCGGCAGACCGGTTTGGCGCTGATGCAGTAATCCGGTGCCCAGATACTGCCCATCCAGGGAATGGATCTGGACCTTATCCCAGGTTGAAAACGGATCGAAGCGGACCTCTACCCGGTCTCCGCGCAGTTTGGGATCCACCCGGTAGAAGCGTTTATTGATCTGGACATCGGAAAAGGTCCGATTGACGGTGCGCGGGATGGCTTGCATGAACGATTCGATCACGCGACTCATGTCAACCTGGCGGATGATGGTCAGGCCCTGTCGATAGCGGTCTTCAGGCGATTGTCCGGTCTCGCTGTGGATGTCTTTGTGGTAAGCGACGGACAGCCAGGCGGACAGCGCGCGGTTGAGTTGCTCCAGGGTGAGCAAATCTCCGGCGCGGACCTCGGCCTCGAACTGATGTTGGGCGGTTTGGAAGAATCGTTTATGCGGACATCCGCATAAACGATTTAATGCTGACTTCACGATTATGCGGAGTTGTTAACATCACACTTTGGTGGGATGTACTACAATGCAGCACGGAACTCCGCATAATCAAAGGCCCTCCAAGAATGAAAGCAAGCGATCAGAGGGGCGGTATTTCCCAGGTTTTGTGAATGGTGTATTGAGTTTATCGAGCGCTCGTTGTTTCATTGTCAGATCTGCTTCAACATAGTGATGTGCGGTAGCCGGGCTTTCATGACCGAGCCAAAGGGCAACGACTGTGATATCTACACTGGCCTGTAGCAAATGCATCGCCGTGGTATGTCGGAAGGTATGCGGTGATATACGCCGATTGTAAAGTGACGGTTGCTCTTTCGAGGCTTGTCGCACAGCAAGTTTCAGCCGTTTTTCCACCCCGGAACGGGACATGATTTGGCCGAACCGATTAGGGAAAAGAGGAGCTGTTTGGGCGGAATCAACCTCCTTGAGCCATCGTTTGATCACCCGTGCGGTACGTTTCCAAAGCGGCATGGTGCGGTGTTTGCGGCCCTTGCCTTGAAGATGGACGGAAGGACTCTGCTCCAAGCGCACATCCCCAACTTTCAGGTTGGTGATTTCGGATACGCGTGCTCCCGTATTGTACAGTGTGGCAAACAAGCAATGGTCTCGCCGACCGCTCCATCGTTGCGGGTCGGGCACATTGATAATCGCTTCGACCTCTTTCCGGGAAAGGAACTCCACAGCAGAACGATCGAAGCGCTTGGTGGGAACAGCCAACACGGATTGGACAACACCAAGACAGGTGGGCACTCGTCCTGCTGCATAACGCATAAAGGACCGTACAGCAGCCAGCCGAGTGTTGCGGGTACGAATGCCGGCTCCGCGAACCTTTTCCAAGTGGTCAAGGAAGGCCAGGACCAGTTCTGCATCAAGGTCGGCAAGCTTCAGGTTGCTGGGCTGTATCCCCAGACGCGCTTGTGCAAACCGAAGCAAAAGGCGAAACGTATCGCGGTAACTGGCGACTGTCTGTGCACTGAGACCGCGCTCGGCCATCATATGTTGGCAGAAGAAGTCCTGCAGTAAACCAGGGAAGTCTGGTTGTATTCGAGTCGTTTTCATCTGTCACAATCCTTTTAATCTTGAAGCGTTTTCAAAACGTTCAGCTACGATAGCCAACAGTTCAGGTACGGCTGTCAGGTACCAGTAGGTATCGCTGACTTTCACGTGACCCAAATAGGTTGCCAAAGCCACGATTTTTGCGTGCACATCTGCATTTTGCTGGTACCAGCAGAGAAGCCTGCGGACGGCAAATGTGTGGCGTAAATCATGGATCCGAGGTGGGCCCTTTAAATCGCTACCGTGCCAACCGAGCTTCTCGCGCAACGCTTTGAAAGTCATAAACGTTGAGTGATACTTCTGCGGCGTCGCATGTTCTGTGAGGAAGAATGAAGTCAGGGCACAATGAGGGTGCCGGTTGCCCCGGTGTTGAATATAGCTCCGTAATGCCGCCGTTGAAGAAGGATGAAGAGGAACGAGCCGGGACTTTTTGAACTTGCCGGCACGTACCGTCAGAAGGTCGTCTTCGAGATCCACATCCTGCAGATTCAATCCCAAAGCTTCGGAAATGCGTAGACCCGTGCTGGCCAAGAGGCCGAAGAGCGTGACGAAAGTATGGGGTCGCAAGCCGTTCTGAGGACCAAGTTCCGATGCTGCTTTAAGCAGCGCCGCTATTTCGTCGTCTGTATAGATATGTGGCGTTGGCCGTGGATGATAAGAAGGTCCCAGCAGTCCCTTTACAGGGATTTCGGTTTGTGGATCAAACAGAGCCCGATGGTTGGCCAGACGCCGAACCATGTCCAATCTCCTTGCATGATAGACTCTGCTTCCCTTGGTGGGAAGCGTGGCCCACTTTACTGCAAGATCGGTTGTGATAGGGCCATGATGTCCGATTTTATCTGCAAATTGTCCAAATCGGCGCAGCTCTTCTCCCTCAATTTTGAGCTGATAGCCGAGCTGGCGTCGATAGTCCAAATATTGCTGGACGATTTCAGTGATGGGTGTTTTCGATTTCATCAGTATGCCTCCGGCCAAGGTAGTGCGACCTCGCGCAGGCGTGGCAGGTCCACTTTTATGTAGGTCATGCTGGTATCAATGTGGCGGTGTCTGAGTACATCAGCGATTGCTTTGATGTTGACACCTTTGCGGACCATGCGCGCACCAAGGGTATGGCGCAACACGTGTGCTCCTTTGGCAGAGAGATCAAGGTCAGTGCGCTTAAATGCCCTGCGTACGGCGGCAGATACGGCGCTGCTGTTCAGACTGGATCCGATTGAAGACGCGTGCTTAACAAAAACTCGGCGCACGTCGGTTTGCGGCCGCCCATTGCACAAATAATCCGCTATGGCCTTGCCAACGTCCTCTACTATTGGCAACTCATCGAAACGACGCGCCTTGTTCGTCGGTATTCGTAGGATGGCCGAACGCCAATCGATATCGTCGAGGGAAAGCCGAGCAACCTCCCCGGCTCGGAGCCCAAGATCCACCATACATTTGATCATCGCATAGTCGCGACATCCCACAGGTCTTGAGCGGTCAATGCAGCAAAGCAGATATGCGAGTTGCTTATCGGACAAACTGGCAGGTATCGCGGACAGCCGGTAGGAAGGGATGGTAGGAACGGCGCTAACGAGCAGTTCATTGCAACGCCCTGTGACACACAAAAACCGCAAGAAGCTTCTGATCGCAGTTGCCGCAAGCTGGGTGGTCTTGGGTTTGTAACGAGTGGCTCGTTCGGTTACAAACGCAATGACATCTGTGACTACCAACATGCCCAGGTCTGGGTTCGATCTGCCAAACCGTTCTTGAAGAAACGTCCTGGCGTGGCTTTTATAGCGCAGTTGTGTTCCTTCAGATGCTCCGCAGCAGTCACATAAATACCCGCCAAATTCGTCAATTAATTTGCTAATGGTGAATCCGCGCTCCTCTCTCATCGTTCCTCCCTTCTGCCGACATCGGCGTAGGATTTGCGTAAAAGAGGAGCATATATTATGTGGAGTTATCTACGCATCCCTGATCACATAACGCTCACTCCTGCAACGGGATTTGCGATTCTGTTCCCAACAACTCCGCATAATCGTGAAGTCAGCATTAAATCGTTCGATCAGGCCGCCGGGCGCCGGGTCCCGAGGAGGCCGGTGAAGCAGTCGGGTGTTCAAGCGATAACAGGCCGCCTTGAGCCCGTTGGCGTGGTACACCTTGGCATTGTCCAGATACAGTTCCAGCGATGCGCCGTGATTGGACCATGCCCGGATCAGTGAATCGATGAGCACATCCAGGTTCTGCCTGAAGTAATAGCGGGCCTCGACCACAAAGCGGCTGTGGCAGTCGATGAAGGCGGACAGGCAGGTGGGCACGACGTCGTTTTTTCGGTGACGTAGGGCCCTTCCTCGAAGTCACCGACCCATAGATCATGGGTGTGCTGCCGGGTCCAGCGTTTGCGGACCTTCAATTTAGTAATGCCCAGCTTGATGCGTGTCGCGCCGGCGGCTTTCAGGTGACGGTAAAGCGTGGAGCGGGGAACGGTGGTCGCATACGTGGTTTGTAGAAAGCGGTTGATGGCTCCGTGGCTGCGGTAGGGCTGCTCTTTTTTTAGATCGATGGCCTTTGCGATGATCTCGGGACCGACACCGCGGGGCTTTCCCCGATCGCTGCGCGTTTGTCGCTCAAGGCCGTCGAATCCTTCTTGCCGATACCGGTTCAGCTTGCGCCGCAGCGTGGATAGCGAGGGTGTTTTGATTTCTCCGTCAGGGAAACGAAGCGGCTCTTGGGCCAGCGCTTTGAGAAACCGGTTCGTCGCATTCTCGTCGATCTCTCCGAAAATTACCGGATTTAAGAGATCGCACCAGAAGATGGCCCATTTTTCTTGTTCTTTGTCCATTGCATCACCTCCTTTGATGGTTCTCGGAGGTGACTCTACCTCAGGTGAACGCGCAGCGTATTGCCAGGTTGGTGAAAACCGACAGGGTGAAGGTGGCCTTGAAAAAAGCCTCGACAGCGATCAACCGCAAGCAACCGAGCAGTTGCTTTTTGCGGGACGGACGTTTGAATTTGCCGGTCGCAATCTTCAATTGGGCCAAATCGCGGTATGCCCGTGTGGCCGGGTCTTCCTGGCCGATCAGGTTCAATGCCGTTTGCGTGGTGTGGAGCAACCCCGACAGCGTCCTCACCCACCGGTGCACCGTTGATGGTGCAAGGCTTTTTTCTCCACCAGGATATCCCGCGACACTGAACTGCTCCATGTCCATGACCGCCTGTTGATAGGTGATGGTATCGGATGCGAAATAGTTTTCGGTAAATCCCATGATCGATTGACGGGTATAGACATAATGGTTGACAGTTAAGCCCGAGCAATCCGGGACGTTGATACGAGCTACCCGCGAAAATTCATCATGCCTCCGACGAGCATTTGTGGGCCCATTCTCGGCCATGATGAATTTCGCTGGCTTCCGCGACGAGCCTGGATAAAAAAACCTGCCATCCTTGCAAACGTGGATTATGTTAGGCGCTCTACACACACCAACACAGAGCCAAAACCAAGGAGGCAGGTTATGAAGAATCCATGCCTATCCGGATGTTGCACACACGCTTATTCAACTGCGTCTATCTCCAGAATGTTTCCACGCACCCTTGTAGAGCTCAGCGTAGGTGTAGGTCGGTGAATCCACTCTCGCTGCAATTTTTAACACACTATCGAAAGCTACCAATGGCCAAAAACGTCGGTTGAATCGGAACACGAATTCGTTGAGGTACCCTTGCAAGTGTTTATGACTGACTCCATGATGCGTTCCCAGAAGCCATGCATCCAAATTCCCGAAGACTATGTGTATCATTGGGAGATGCTGGTCCATCTTAGCATGATCACCTTGGACGGCTACTGGTTTGTGTTTGTAGCCTAATTTTTCTAAATTCTCATAACCTGTCCATCCATCCGTTCGCACCTCTGTTCCCGGTTGTATGTTTTCTAAAACAAAAGACTCCATTACTTCTTGCGTTCGGTTTGGAATGATATGGAGTCGCAATCGGCCTGCGATGACGTTACGCCCATGCCCACCACGATGTTGAGGGCGCTGGCCGGACGGCAAGTTTGGATCGGGACCGGGAGCCTTCTTTCGCGGACGGATTTCGACTATACCGGCCACCAGTGTTTTGTGGTGCCGCCCGCGACCTTCACCTTGCGTGGCACCACCGACGAATGTCTCATCCACTTCAACTGGCCACTCACCGCCAATTGAATCACGTCCTGGCCGAACCATTGCGGCACGCAATTTGTGCAGCATGCTGAACGCAGTCTCATAACGTTTGATCCCAAGCATCTTTTGAAATTGGAGCGCAGACATTCCGGGCGTCAGGGATGTAACAAGGAAAGCGCCCCAAAACCAAGTGCAAAGAGACACCTTACTATTCTGCATAATTGTACCAGCAGTCAGCCGCGTGTCTCGTCTACAGCTCCGGCATCGGAGCATATCTGGCCGTCCTTCGAAACGGAATGCTTCCCCTGTCCAGCCGCAGTAGGGACATAAAAAACTATCAGGAAAGCGTGCTGAGTATAGGTAGTCTGAGCAAGTATCCTCGTTGGGAAATATCTGCTGAAATTCCGGTAGAGACTTCGGTGTGGTCAAATTATCTCCGTGTCTTCGGGTTCAACGACGACACCGGTGTTTGATATTCTGTGTGGCTTTCTGCCGCCGCCTACGTGGATATTACCCCAGAAACCGGGTTGTGTGCAACATCCGGATAGGCATGGAAGAATCATAGCATATTTATCGGTATGGACGTCCATAAAAATTCCATTGATATCGCCATCGCTGAGCAAGGTCGCGATGGTCAGGTACGACACTATGGTAAAATCAACGGCACCCTCGATGCCCTGGATAAAATTGTTCGAAAGCTGATCAGCACTGACCAACAACTGCACTTTGTCTATGAAGCCGGTCCCTGTGGCTATGAAATCCATCGCCATCTTACCGCTCAAGGATTGGATTGCGCGGTTGTGGCTCCATCTATGATTCCCAAGCCGGTCGGCCGTCAAATCAAAAATGACCGCCGAGATGCCCTGATGCTTGCTCGCTTGCATCGTGCCGGGGAACTAACTGCAGTTTACATTCCCCGTGCCGAAGATGAGGCGATGAGAGATCTGACCCGTGCAGGGAAGATGCCAAAAACGACGAAAAGAGAAGCAAACAACGCCTGCTGTCTTTTCTTTTGCGTAGCGGTAACCGCTACACGGGCGGCTCACCGTGGAGTATTGCCCATATGCGCTGGCTGTCTGATATAAAGATGCCTCATCGTTCCCAGCAGGTAGTCCTGCAAGAGTATATTGATACTGTTAATCAGTGCGGTAGACGCGTGCAACGCCTAACCGAACAAATTCACCAGTTGCTGCCCGAATGGCAGCTGTTTCGCATCGTTCAAGCACTTCAGAGCATGCGTGGCGTCTCGACGATTGTAGCGGTCACAACCGTTGCCGAGGTTGGCGATCTGAAACGGTTCCATACACCGGCAGAGCTAATGAGCTACCTGGGCCTGGTTCCGTCCGAGCATTCCAGCGGCCAAAAGACCAAACGTGGTTCGATCACCAAGGCTGGGAATGGACATGTACGTCGTGTTCTGACCGAGGCGGCCTGGGCCTACCGACTGCCTGCCCGGGTCAGCCGGGCCTTGCTCAAACGTCAAGAGGATCTGCCGGAATCCATCTGCGAAATTGCATGGAAGGCCCAACTCAGGCTCTGTTCCCGTTACCGGCGCCTATGGAACAAAGGGAAAACCAAGCAGGTTGTTGTAACGGCCATCGCCCGGGAACTATGTGGGTTCATCTGGGCCATCGCAAATGAGGTTGAAGTGCCGGCAAACGCCTGAGCCCAACAAATATCAAAGAGCAACGGGTAACAAGGAAGATCTATCGAACCAATCGAACAACGATTCCAAGGCAGCCACAGGGGCGCAACCACGGCCAGGAGAACCCTCGAAAACACTACTGGATAAGCCGTATAGCCGAATTCCCGCAAATAGACCGAGGCAGCTCCACGACGAAGCTATGTCATGCGGTACCCAACCCGCGAATATCAGAATGATCAACCGTCGTAACACCGGTTCCGCCTCTTTGGGTGCCTTGGAATAAACCCAGGCAAGGACCACTGAAAAACAGTTGGCAGGGAGTTCTTTTTCCTCTTGACAACTGTCAACCATATCAGTGTTTATGCGGGAGGGCAAAATCTGGATAAAAGGATACCGTTTTCCCGCAGGCCGGGCAGCGAAAACGCACCAACGGTGCATATTCGGATTGTACCGTCATATCGACGATGATCAGGAAACGGCGTTCCCGATAGGCGTGGATCTTAAAGTAGCAGGCGGCAAGACCGCATTGGGTGCAGTCGGGTAAGCGATGGGGTTTGATTTGGTCCTTTTCGATGAGCTCCAGATATGCTGTAATGTCCTCACGTGTCGCTGTTGGCGGCATATGGGGTATCCTTTTTTGGTGTTTGGGGGTTGTGGTGACCTTCCCATTTACCAAAGGGGATACCCCATTTCAATTGGCGGGGTAGCCTGGACTATCGTCCGAATTCAAAAAACCGAACTGAACTGGCGGGGTATCAAGACCTTGCGGGATAGCTGTCGGGCGGGGTTGCTGGGTATATCATTTTGGGACTCCCAGGATCAGATATTCTGAGAGGTAGCATTCTGCCAAAAGGGCATGCTTCAAGGAAACATGCGTTACTACAAATATAAAGAGAACGGCTTTGATACCCCGTCCGGCAAATTCGAGATCTACAGCGGCATATCCAAAGAGTTAGGATTGTCACCCCTTCCGGAATACCGTGAGCCGGCCCTTTCCCCCGTCTCCTCACCGGACACATTCAAGGCGTATCCCCTGATATTGACGACCGGGGTCCGCAGCAAGGCCTATTTTGTCAGCGAAGGCCGACAAATCAAATCCCTGCGTAAAATAAACCCGGACCCCTGGTGGAAATCCATCCCGAGACCGCCCGATCTTTGGGCATCCGGGAAGGGGACTGGGTCTGGATCGAGACATCCGAGAATCGGATCCGGATGCGGGCCAAACTGTTCGACGGGATCGCTCCCGATGTGGTCAGCGCCCAGCATGCCTGGTGGTTTCCCGAAGAAGGTCCCCCGGAATATGGATGGAAACGATCGAATGTCAATCTTCTTCTGGGTGACCGGGCCTGGGTTGATCCTGAAACCGGGTCCGAATGTCTGCGCAGTTCCCTCTGCAAGGTTTACAAATAAATCCGCGAGACCTCAAAATTTACCTTTCCCTGGCGAAAGTTGTCAACTGCTGTGATAGACAATCGAGTTGAACGGTGGCCGGACACACCGGAAATAGAATGGCCTGCCAAACTTGAAAGCGTGGGTTATAGTAAGCCTTCCTAAAAACGCTAACTGTAAAGCCGTTTCGTTCAGACCAGAGACTCTGAAGCGGCATTGATCATTGCCTTGACGTGACGCGGATTTTCCCCGCGATGCAGGGAGCAGCTCGCCATGAGAACGAAACCGTCCGGACCCGCTGCCTGAATACAAGCCTTTGCTGCGCTTCGAACCCGTTGGGGAGGACCGGGCTTCAGGATTGTGAGAATATCGACGTTGCCAAGGATGGTCAACTGATCGCCCCATCGCTGCTTGGCCGTATAGAGATCACACTCCTCCGAGAACTGTAAGCCCTCGATGCTGGCGGCGATGCATTCGTCTACCAAAGGAGCGAATCGCTCGCTGGTAAAATCTCCATGGGGATGAAAAACGACCGGCAAATCGAGTGCATGGGCAGTGTCGACCAGGCGCGCCAGATATGGCAATGTAAAGGATTGAAACAGTTTCGGCCCGACAATCCCTGGATTGTCGGCCGCCGAGGCCAAGAACACGAAATCGGCGCCGGCGCGTGCCAGATGCTCCATATGAAGGATCGAAACCCCGGTGGCGAAATCGAGCAGCTGGTAGGCATATTCCGGATCGCTTATAAGGTCGGTCATCAGCGCCTGAGTGCCTCGCAAGATAGCCGCTTTGGTGAGGGGGCCTTCGACGTTGGCGGCCAGGGCCGCATTTTCACCGACCGTTTCCCGCACCCTTTTGAATGCCTCGAGATATCCGGGCAGGCGCCCATCCCGGTCCATACGCGGGATTTCGGCGGATCTCAGACAGGAGCGATCGGCAAAAGCCGGTTTTCGCACGAAGGGTACGCCTTTGGCCGGAAAATCGACCACGCCGCCCAGGGCTTCCGTGTCGAGCCCCAGGTCGTGAATACTGCCGACCAGCGCGTCCTGCCCCAGGTAACGCCACAGGGAAAGCACACATTCGGCCGAAAGCGGACCATTGTAAGTTCCTCCCGGCCCCCCGGCGCATACTTCCCGTGTATCGGCGTCGAGCATGTCCATTCCCAAGGTCAGATCTCGCGGAAACACGGGCGGACGGTCCACTGGTTGGCGCGCCAGAGCCGCCAGGATACGTTGCCGACCGTTCATGGCGCAAAACCCGCGATCGCTGCCCGCCCGTGGCTCAGATCGGCAGCGTCGATGAAGAAGGCGTCCAGTATTTTGCTCAATTTCGGCGATTCCCGGAGCTTGCCGCTTTGGGTCAGGAAGGCGGCCGTTTGAGCCAAACTGGTTTCGACCTTGCTATCCAACACCACCTGCCAGGAGAGTCGCTTCAACACCTCAAACTCTCTTTCTGAGGCAACGCCGGTAACCCGTCCAATAGTTTCGGCAGCCTTTTCTGGCCGATCGCGCATGAACCGGATCGCCTAGTCAGTGGCCCGCAACATGGCAATCACGACATCGGGTCGGGATTCGACCATTTTTCGGTTCACCAACATCATTAACGGATAATTGTTGCCTAAACCGGAAAGGGTGGCCAACGTATAAGCGCCGGGAACCCTTCGCAGGATATTTCCTGGCCAGGGTTTGCTACCGGCGGCGGCGTCAATCTGGCCCGTGGACATGGCATCGGGCATGTCCACGGGCCGTAGGGGAATAATTCGGACACGGTCCGGATCCACACCGTATTTGTGAAGATAAAGCAGCAATGCACCATGCGTGCTGCTGCCATGTTGAACCGCAATCCGCTTTCCGACCCAATCGATAGCAGACGTTAGCGTAATACCGGATCTGACCACGATACTATGCATATTTTCCCCGCCACCGTATGAGGCGACGATATATACCGGGCTACCAGAAGTGACGGCCATCAATGCCGGAACATCCCCCATGACAGCCACATCGACCGCTCCGGTGATCAAGGCTTCTGCATTCTGACTGCCGGCCAGCAAAATCTTGAAATCGATCTTAACGCCGGCATTTTTGAAATATCCAAGTTCGACCGCCAATATCTGGGGCGCGTAGTGAATTTTGCGGCCATAGGCCAGCCTTACGGGTTCGGTATCCACGGCCATTACCGGCTGATGGAGCATAAGCAGGCTTAGCGGTGCGACCAAGCAAACTCCCCGGATGATACGCCTGAATTGGGTGCTTAACATGCTTCCTGCCTTGTTTTGTATGGGTATGGATGTTCCTTTGAAATACATATCGGTATCGGGGACGAGGCCGCTGAGGGCAGCTGATCCAGATGGCCGCGCAGTTCATGCACGAGCCGTTGAAGGTCCGCCCCCTCACGGTCCCTGGGGCGTTCCAGGTTTACGATGATGCGTGCCGTAATTCCCAATGGGGCATGGGCCATGATGTAGATCGTGTCGGCCAGGTAAGCTGCCTCCAGAGGGTTGTGGGTTACGAAAAGCACCGGACAGTTGCCCCGGACCTTGAGCAGTTCGTCCTGCAGCCGCTCTCGGGTGGGAGGGTCCAATGCACTGAACGGTTCATCCATCAACATGACCTTCGGGTTCACCACCAGTACCCGTGCCAAAGCCACTCGTTGCTTCATGCCGCCCGATAGCGTATGCGGCAGCGCTGCTTCCTGATCCGCCAGCCCCACCATGGAAAGGGCCGTCATGGCCAGGCGATGACGCTCTCCGCGGCTTAGTCCCATACTGGTCAGACCGAATTCCACATTCTGTCTGACAGTCAGCCAGGAAAACAGGACCGGTTCCTGAAACACAACGCCACGGTCCAGTCCGGGATCGGATATCGGATTACCGTCGAACCATACGCGGCCGCGGGTCGGACGGGTAAACCCGGCGAGGAGATTGATCGTGGTGCTTTTACCGCAACCGCTAGGTCCCAGCAAACAGGCGAACTCGCCGGTCTTTACCGCCAGGCTGACATCGGAAAGCGCCACCGTGTTCGGCCGGTTTCCGGATCGTGATATGCCTTGCGGATATTTTCCAGACGGATCATGGTGTCATATCCTTGAAGGAGAGCCCTCGCCTGGCCAATGCTCGCCGTTCCAATGTGCCGAGTAGCAGATGTTCGAAGGCCAGTCCGAAGAAACAGATGATCATGATGCAGACAAATGCGGCTGCGTAATCCATGCTCCAACGGGACTGGATGATGGTGTAGCCCAGGCCGGTTCCGGTGCCTACGACCATTTCCGCCGCTACGACCACCCGCCAGCTGTTCCCCAGCCCGACGCGCAGGCCTGTGATAATTTGCGGCAGGGATGCCGGTAAAAGCAAGCGCCAAAGAAAATGGATCCGTTTTGATCCCAACATGCGCGCTGCGCGGATAGTGTTGAAATCCACCCGCTGAACCCCGTCGTTGACGTTCATGACGATGGGCGCGAAGGCGGTGACCCACAGATCATGAACGCCGTGGTTCGCTCTCCGACACCGAACAGCAGTAAGGCCACGGGTATCCATGCCAGGCCGGGAACCAGCTGAAGCACATAGACTCCCGGGCGGGTGATCCGGGACAAGATACGGTTCCGGCCCATGGCTATTCCGAAGGCGATGCCGGTCAACGTGGCCACCACGAAGCCGGAGCTCCATCTGAGCAGGCTGCCAAAGGTGTGACGGAAAAGGGAGTGGTCCAATATCGTCGCGCCAGCCAGAAGGCTCCCCAATCGTATGGCAGTTGACAATGGGGTCGGAAAGGGAACGCCGCGGACATGGGTAGCCACTAGGGCAACGGCCTGCCAGACGGATAGAATCAAAAGGATCGGAGACACCCCAAGAATGAGTTGTCGCCATGGACGGAAGAAGCGATCCATTGTTATCACGCAGTACAATTGGATGGCAGCATAGGGGCACACTCCATTTCTGTTTGTATCGCATGACGATGCTTGATGCCCTATATACACGCGCCTCTTTTCCATGTCAGCCTGGCTTTCACGGGGGCTGGCACCGACTTACGGGAAAAAGAGGTTGTAATACGGCGATCAAGGATGCTACGTGAGGTTCATGGGTGCAATGGGTGCGAGGGATAGTCCCCCCCCATGTTGCCTAATTAGCAACCTTTACGATTGCCCCTTCATCGCAGATGAATACACAGGCACCACATGCGACGCAAATTCCTTGGTCAATTTCATATTTTTGTCCTTCTTCTTTTATTGCCGTGATTTGACACTCATCGGCACATCTACCGCAAAGGCTACAGTCATCCGTTATCTCGTAAAGCACTGTATGTCTCCTAATAAATATTATAGCGTGTTCCGTAATACTTGATGCTAAAATGAGAAGCTACATACCTGCCAAAACTACTATATACTGTGATCCGCGAGAACTTTAAGCGCTATAAGTAATATCATGATTTCCGGTACATGCTATAGTTACTATAATATTCCAGTAGATCATTAACCGCTAAAGCTTTATTTGCCAAATGAAAATCCATAGTTGGCCAAATTGGGTTGCACTTTTTTACAAATCGCCCATTCCGAATGGACTAATTCATGTTCACTGTAATGCTCCATCGGGGGCCTGCCTGACTTAATGCTCTGCAATATAGCTTCCCCTGCAGCTTTTCCTGAAACAAGAGCCCCGGTGATGCCGTCAAGCGCCCTGACAAAACCGGCAGACTCGCCAACGAGAAGAACATTCTCCTTGCCAAGCAAATAATTCTCTCTATACGGCATATCGTTCATAACTATTCCGCGGCTCATTATTTTCTTTCCTATTTTTAATCCATGATTATTTTTTAAAAAACTAACAAATCTTTTTAGTGCATTTATAGCGGTCTCTTCTTTACTATTGGAGACATTGAGATGAATGTTACCACCTTTATGGATGAGACTTCCAAAAGATATTGGATCAATAATCCAATACATCCATTCAGGGTCCAGATCAATTTTCCCTTCATAATGCTCTTCATAAAGCGCCACCCAATTTAATGTTTTATCAAACTCAGGAAAGAGTGATCTTCTCACTCTGGATATGGGGCCATCCGCTCCGATCAGATACTTTGTTTTGATTCTCATATAGTTACCATCATGTTTAACTCGCACTGAAATATCACGCCCGTCCTTTTTGTAGTCAATTAACAAACAATTGTCTGCCATCAGAGCTCGGCTTTCCTTACAGAGCCAGAAATCAAAACCAACACGATCAATACTTAAACCGAACTCCCGGTTGGGGAGGGTGTCCCCCAAATCAAGACCGGGACAATCAATGACCTGGGCTTGTGGGTCACATGTCGACATATACCGACTCCCCTTTATTTCCTTCGGTTCAGTAAAAAGTTGTTTCGGAATATCGTCATAATTTTCCGAAAGAAATTTCCGGGCGCTTGGCAGGATGATACCACCGCACATCTTATCTCTTGGAAGAGAACATTTTTCTATGATTACTACATCTAAACCCGAGCCAATGAGCGTTTTAGCTGCCGATGCACCAGCAGGTCCAGAACCCACTACAACAACGTCATAACTTTTTTTCATTTCTTTTGTGATTAAAGTATTATTGTCTATCGTTCTATTTTTTTCTTTCATATTATTTCCTTGCCCTCTGTGTGCGGATCTTTACTGTCGGATGATATTCCGTATCGATTTTCCAATTTCACTTTTGAGTACTCGAAGCCGATATTTCGGACACCATGCGATGTGGTATTTGCATTCCCATACAGCACGTGCTAATTTATTGAAGTTAATGATTGAACACCTCCTCCGCTCGGTATGAGCTACGCACCAAAGGACCTGAGGCGACTTCCTTAAATCCATATGATTTTCCCATACGGTGCCATTGCGCAAACTCATCCGGAGAAAGATAACGCGACACCGGAAGGTGTTTTTTTGAAGGTGCAAGGTACTGCCCCATGGTGAGGTACTCACAACCGGTTTTACGAAGGTCTTTCAACGTTGAGGCGATTTCTTCCGGCAGTTCTCCTAAACCGAGCATGATACCTGATTTTACAGCTAATCCTTGGTCCGCCGCCCTGGCCAGAAGGCCTAAAGACCTCTTATAATTGGCCTGAGGTCTCACCATCGGATATAATCGCGGGACCGTTTCTATGTTGTGATTAAACATATCAGGCTTTGCCGCTAAAACGGTATCAACGGCCAACACAATCCCCATGAAGTCGGGGACAAGGATTTCAATGCGGGTATGGGGACATCGTCGACGAATGGCACGGATGGTATCGGCAAAATGCTTTGCCCCCCCATCAGGGAGATCGTCCCGTGTTACCGATGTGACCACCGCATAGTGCAGGCCGAGCGCGGCAACGGCGCTGGCAACACGTTCGGGCTCTAAAGGGTCAACGGGAGGCGGTGTTCCCTTGTCGACCGCGCAGAATCGACAACCCCGTGTACAGTGGTTGCCCAAAATCATGAATGTGGCGGTCCCTTTGCCGTAGCATTCTCCCATGTTGGGACAATGGGCGCTTTGGCAAACCGTACTGAGATTCAAGCCGTTAAGAAGCGCCTTCATTTCCCGGCAGCGATCCGCATCCGGACTGGGGACGGTGAGCCAGCGGGGATGCCTTCTTTCATGAACTTCCTCGAAATCGAACCGTTTTTTGAAGTGCGCCACAAACCGCGTTTCTATCCGGGAAAGGTCGAGGGTCAAGCCCAACTCTTGCTTCATAGACGTCATTTGCTGGCCAGGCATACCGCAAGGGATGATACACTTAAACCCGGCAAGATCATTGTTAACGTTCAGGGCGATCCCGTGGTAGGTGACCCATTTTTTCATGGCGACGCCGATACTGGCAATTTTTTTATCATTCACCCAAACGCCCGGTGATTCTTGCTTGATGATGGGCGACAAACCATGGTCGCGGAGCAGGTCCGTGACGACACCGAGGAGGGTGGAAACATACCAGTGCACATCTTTTTTCGTTAGCTTGAGGATGGGGTAGGCGACCAGTTGACCGGGGTTATGAAAGGTCGTTTTACCGCCCCGATCACTCAGCTGGCAGGAAATCTTTTGTTGATGAAGCGTTTTTCGGGATACCGTCAGATCGTTTTCAGCGCCTGACCGACCCATCGTGATGACGGACGGGTGTTCCGTCAGCAGCAGACGATCAGGCGTAATTCCGGCAACGCGTTGCGCGACCATTTCTTTTTGTGTGGCCAAGGCGCGGAATATTCTTTGCGGCCTAAGCGAATGATCTCAAGCGAGGATAAAGCCTCCCCCATATCGCGACCCGTAGAAGCCGGCATATCGTTTGTTTTCAAGTATGATTTTGTAATCACTCGCTAATTCAATCCACTTGCCGATAAACGGTTTAGCAAAGCGTGTTTAAATGTGAATAGCCTCTCCAGACGTACCTCGCATCACTTCCATCAAGATTTCAGACAGGCTTGGATGCGCGTGAACCATGCGGGCGATATCATCCGGCAGAAGTTCTGCGGATTTGGCCAGCAGAAGCTCATGGATCAGTTCGGTCGCATCGTGGCCGATAATGTGGCAGCCTAAAATTTCACGCGACGTCGGATCCGTGAGAACCTTGACCAAACCCTCGCCTTTATCGATGGCAACGGCCTTTCCAATGGCGGAATAGGGGAATACGGTTTTCTTGTATTGAATGCCGTTGGCCTTTGCCTGAGATTCGCGTAGGCCGAAACTGGCCACTTGCGGTTCGCAATAAATGGCCGATGGAATGGCATCCACATCAATTTTTTTCTCCGTCCCATGCCCGGCGATATACTCAATCGCAATTTCAGCCTCTTTTGATGCAACATGGGCAAGCAGGGGCGTGGCCACCACATCACCGATGGCAAACACATGGCTCACGGCGGTTTGATAATACGCGCCAACCGGTATGTATCCCTTTTCAGTCTCGATTCCGATCTTTTCAAGACCGATATCTTCGGTGTTCGGGCGCCTGCCAAAGACGCACAAAACTTTTTCCGCTTCGACAACCTGTTGTTTCCCATTCCCATCCGCTAAGGTCACGGCGATATCTTTCCCGGATTTATCCATTGAAACCGCTTTGTGGCCGGTCAGCACGTCGATGCCGGATTTTGTAAATGCTTTTTTCAGTTGCGCGGCGATCTCATCATCCTCGAAGGGAAGCACTTGATCGACCATTTCCACCAATGTTACTTTTATGCCGAAAGTGTTCATCACGTAGGAAAATTCGCACCCGATGGCACCGGCGCCCAGGATAATCAAACTTTTGGGAAGCGTTTGCATGGCGAGGATATCGTTTGAGGAAAGTACCCGTTGATGGTCGAATTCAAATCCGGGGACCGCTGACGGACGCGAACCCGTGGCGATGATGATATTCTTCCCATATATCGTCCGGCCGTCGGAAAGGCCGATCTTGCCGACATTTTCGATCCGCGCCTCTCCCTTTATGAGTTCAACCTTATTTTTTTTTAGTAAAAACTCAATTCCTTTATTCAATCGCTGCGTGACGCTTCTCGATTTTTTTGGACGATGCCATAATCAAATCCATCCGGGTTGACCTCGACGCCCATGTCCTCCAATGCTTTTATTTCAGCAAATGTTTGGGCCTGGTGGATAAGATTTTTTGAAGGGATGCAGCCCCAATTCAAGCACACGCCGCCGCATTTATCCTTTTCAACCACACATGTTTTCAGGCCCAATTGGCTTGCCCGAATAGCGCCCACATAACCACCGGGGCCCGCCCCGATAATGACAAGATCATAAGTGCTTGGGGTTGACATAGTTTCCCTCTTTCTTGGCAACTCACTTTTTATATGAGGATCATCTGGGGTTCGGTCGCCATTTGGGTCAATTTGTCCATAAACTGACCGGGCGGTATTCCATCCATGATGCGGTGGTCGAAAGACAGGGACATCGGCATGATCGATCCGATAACAATTTCCCGATTTTTGACGACAGGGCGATCGACAATCGTTCCCGTGCCCAGCACCACGGCTTCTCCCGGGCTCATGATGGGGGTTTGGATTTGCCAACCGGCGGAGGAGAGTGCACCGGTATTCGTAAGGGTGAATGTACCGCCGCTTATTTCGTCCATGGCCAATGTGTTGCTTCTTGCCTTTTCCATCAAGGCGATTCTTGCTTTGGCGATGTCACCGAGAGACATTTGTTCCGTATTTTTAATCACCGGCACAACGAGCCCGGATTCAGTCTCACTTCTTTTCACGGCAACGGCAAAACCGATATTGATGTCTTTCCAGATTTTAATTTCATTGCCAACAATGCTGGAATTCATAATCGGAATTGCCTTGAGGCATCTAGAAACCATCAAGACAAAAAGGTCCGTGTAGGTTACTTTAAACCCCAATGTGCCAGCTTGATTCGAATAATAGCTTCTAAATTCCATAAGATCCGTCACATCGAGTTCAAACATGACGGTAACGCGTGCCGAAGACGAGAGGCTGTGGTGCAGATTGTCGGCAATGCTTTTGCGCATGCCGGAGAAGGGGATGGTTTCCAGGACGCGTTTCCCTGCGCCGCGTTCGCCACTCGCAGCAGCCGGCGGCACGGCGGTTTGAGGTGCCTTGGCGGTGGCATCAGACGCTTTTTGCCGGACCGCCTCAATATCGCGCTTGATGATTCTTCCACCGGGCCCGGATCCTTTCACCGTCGAGATGACCACGCCATGCGCTTTCGCAAGATTCCTGGCCAGCGGGGAGATTCTGATCCGTTCGGATCCGCCTTGATCGCCGGCGGTCAACTCGCTGGCGGGCGCCGCGTTTTCCGCTTCAGGGCTGGCAGCCGCTGACTCGGCCTCATCCAGCATCTCAATCGGTACGGTCCCTTGTTCGGCCAAAAATTTTGCCGGGTCCTTTTTGATCGCGTCATATTCGTCCTTGGTTTCCGCAACGGCACCGACCACGGTTCCACAGAGATATTCCTCGCCGGCCTTGCCGAATACGGCTAAAATTCCTGCTGACGGAGCAACCAATTCATGGGCGACCTTTTCTGTCTCGAGAATCAAGACGACCTGATCTTGTTGAACTTGATCGCCATCCTCCGCCACCCATTCGGATATTGTCCCTTTTTCCATTGTCATGCCGAGTTTCGGTATGAAAAGGTTATTGATCACGGTAACCTCACTTTCATGATGACCTAGTAACAGACGGATTGAATGGCAGCGACGACTTGTTCCACTTGAGGAATGCAGTACTTTTCCATCTCCGCACCGGCAACGGGCATATTGGCGGAGCATACCCTGGCGACGGGCGCATCCAGATAATCAAAGGCTAATTCCATAATTTGTTGCCCGATTTCCGCTGCCACGCCACAACGTTGCGTATCTTCGTCCACCACCACGACGCGGTTGGTTTTCTTTATTGATTCGATGATCGTATCCATATCCAAGGGTTCAAGGGAGCGCGGATCGATGACTTCAACACTGATTTTGCCCTCTAATTGCTTTGCCGCTTCAAGGGCGTGGTGAACCATGTACAGCGTGGCGACAACGGTAACATCCGTTCCCTCGCGTTTGATATCAGCCTGACCCAGCGGGATGAGATATTCATCTTCGGGTATTTCCTGCTTAAGCCCCATCAGTTTCTTATGAAAAAAGTAACAGACCGGATTGTTGTCGCGGATAGCCGTTTTCATCAACCCTTTGGCATCATACGGGGTGCTGGGCAAGACAAGCTTCAGGCCGGGATTGTTGAGAACCATCGCGGACGGGACATGGGAATGTTCGGGACCGGTACCAAAACCACCGCCGGCAACACCTAAAAAAACACATGGCGCATTGACCTTGCCGGCATGGGCAAAATTTTGTTGAGCGGCTTTCAACAAAATTTCATCGGCGGCGCAGTAAATAAAATCGGCAAAATTCAAATCACAAACCGGGCGATAACCGGCGCATGCAGCACCCACCGTTGCACCGGCGATCGCCAGTTCGCTCAATGGGGCATCCATGACCCTTTCCGGTCCGAACCGTTGGATAAGTTCCCTCGTCGCCATGAATGGTGCTTCCTGAACGTTCTCACCAATGATGAATACCGTTTCATCCCGTTCCATTTCCTCGGCAAGTGCTTCCGCGATAGCCTGCCAATAGTTAATTTCTTTCATGTTGTCGTCCCCTTGTTTAAGGTGCGTAAACGAGTGTGTTCAGAATAGAAGGATCGGGATATGGGCTTTCAAGCGCGAACTTCTCTGTTTCCTTGGCTTTTTCGTCAGCTTCCAGTTCGATCTCATCAATAAGGTTTTTTGTCAAAATTTTCTCCTTTACGAGTTTCTTTTGACAAAGAACAAGGGGATCTCTCTTCTTCCATTCGGCGATCTCTTCTTCGGACCTGGGTAGATAATGGCAAACATCGGGCCTTCCCTCGGAATGCGGTCGAAAGCGATAGGTCTTGCATTCAAGCATTGATGGTCCATCGCCTTTGCGCGCAAGATCGACCGCTTCTTCAGCAGCCTCGCGGACGGCAAAGACATCCATGCCGTCGATAACTTTTCCTGGCATATTGTAACTTTTGGCCATATCGGCGATGTTTTTGAGCGCAAAGCTGTCGCAGCATGGGGTGAACCAAGCCATGAGATTGTTTTCGACCACCCAGACGACGGGAAGTTTCCAGCAGGATGCCAGATTCATGGCTTCATGGGCCTGGCCGCGCTGGACGCTTCCGTCGCCGACAAAGCACATGCATACCTGGCCAGTTCCGTTTTTTTTAGCGGCCAAGGCAAAGCCGGCCGACAAAACAAATGCCGAGCCGATGGTTCCCCCCTGTGCAAATATGCCGTTTTCCTTGTCAACAATATGAACTCCGGTAATTCCGCCGCCCCATCCGGTCGCCTTGCCCAGGTGCTCGCTGACCGAAGGTTTGGGATCCATGCCTTTTCCGACCACATAGGGGATGCCGTGTCCTCGCAGATGCGGATACAAATAGTCGTCTTTATGCAATACCGAGCAAGCCCCGACACCGATGGCTTCGTGTCCCTGAGCGCTGTGATAGAATGTCCGCAATTTACCTTCGGAAGCCATCCGGACATTGAGTTCATCATGTTTTCGGGTGTGAACAAGCTTCCGATATAATTCTATTTTGTCTGTATTCGTCAAATTTGACATAGTGATAACTCCCTAATATTACGGACTCGCCTCCGTTTTAGCGAGGGGCACAGACCATCAGCTCTTCGCATGGCCATTGGGTGATGACTTTGTTGCCGGTTTCAGTAACAATGATTTGTTGTTCGATTCTGGCTCCATCCCCGCCTTCACCGCAAAAGGTCTCCAGCGCAAAGTGCATGCCCGGCTCTAGTACGGTGGGATAGTCATTGAAAAGACGGCTGATGATCGGTTTCTCATGGATACTCACGCCGATGCCGTGTCCCACGCACAGACCCATCGCCGAAAGTTCGTCGCTAAATCCCAACTCTTTTGCCGTCGGCCATGTGTTGGCCACATCGGTTGTCGTCGCGCCCGGTCGGACAGCCTCAATGGAGGCCTGTAACCAGTCATAGGCTTTCTGGAAGAGATCCTTTTGCCGTTGCGTTGCCTTGGTCGTGGCAAAGGTGCGATAGTAGCACGTGCCATAACCGAGATAATGGCCCATGATGTCGATGAAAACGAGTTCTCCCGGTCTGATCATGCGGTCGGAATAGTCATGCGGATGGGGATTGCTTCTTGGACCTGACACACAGTTTACGCCCGTAACCCGATCGCATCCATGGCTCAGGAGCCATCCGTAGATGTCGGCCACAATGTCGGATTCTCTAATCCCGGGACGGATCCGTTCGGAGACATATTGATAGCAACCATCGGCGATGGATGCGGCGGTCTCGATAATCGCCAGTTCTTCCGGACATTTGATAATACGGGCATCCCACATTACATCCCAGCCGTTGACGATGTTCAGCCCGGCGCCTTTGAGTCCTTCGAGGATGTACATGTCCATCATATCGATACCGATGGGCATGTCGGCGACCTTAGCCTCCTGCAAGGCAATCTTTATGTTCGAGGCGGTGGCGTTGACGGCGTTATCGACACAACCGGGGCCGGTGGCGCCACGATTCCATGGACTGCTAGGACGCACATGATCTTGCGGTAACCAGGGAGCGAGAATATTCTTGACCTTTACTGCTGATCCCAACTCAAAAAGGTAGGGATCCCCCTCGCGGGGTACGATACACCAACGAATATACTTGTCTCGCGCCCACTCTCCAAGTGCCGTACTAGATGCGTATCTGACATTGTCCGGATCAAACAGCACGACGGCGCCCATATCTTTTTTCGCCAACTGCTCCTGAATCCGAGTGACCTTGTATTTCCTCATTTTGGCAAAGTCTATTCTTTGCTCAACATCGGATTGCATTGTCCCGAGCGTCATTTTATGTCTCCTTTTCCCTTATTTCAGAGTCCTACGTCCATAAAGTCGATGTTGTCTTTGCCGTAGGCATCCTTGCTGTAGGTCTCCGTTCCGGCTTTCATCATCTGAACACTTTGTTCAATCAGTCTTCTGGGGATGGCGGACATTCTGCCGCCGTCTACTGGTATTTCCACACCGGTAATGTATTCCGCGTCGGAAGAGGCCAGAAAAAGAGCGGCTTTGGCGACATCCAGCGGTGTGGCCATGCGGTTCATGGGAACCTGTTTGGCAAAATTTTCCCACATTTCAGGGGGATGATGCCGAAACATATCCGTCTTGACAAAGCCGGGGACAATGCAGTTCACTCGAATTTCGGGACTTAGCCAACCCGCGAGAACGCGGTAGAGCGCAGTTACCGCGTTTTTAGCGGTTACATAATGGGGATCCACGGGTGTCGCCGTGCCCGCGGAACTTGTCGAGGTAAAAATGAGACAAGCGTTACCGCTTTTTCTCAAATGGGGAATCGCTAACTTCGAAAGAAAAAAAGGGCCCTTGATGACACTGTTGTAGGTCATGTCCCATACTTCTTCGGTCACATCTTCAAGGTTGGGACAGACATAATGCATGGCGGCATTATGGTAGAGGATATCGAGCTTGCCGAACTTATCGATACAACCATCCACAAGCTTTGGCAGATCTTCCATTTTGCCGATATTGGCTTGAATGGCAATGGCACTGCTGCCGAGCTCTTCAATCTTTTGGACGACCTGATCCGCGGCTTTTTTGTTGCCATGGTAGTTGATGACGACATTTGCGCCATGTTCGGCGAAAAGAAGTGCCGCTGCCCGTCCCATTCCACGGGACGATCCGGTAATGATCGCCACCTTGTCTCTTAGTTTTTGATCAACATGCTTTGCCCAAGCCATTATTTTTCTCCTATAAAGGGTTTAAAAGGAGGCCGTATTAATTTCGGAGGAGGAAGAAAAAAATGGACGAAATTAATAGACGGCCCCCCGATCTTCATTGATTGTCGACTGTCAGCGCCTTTTAAAATCTCGGATTCGTGTCATCTTGCAGATGATTTCCGTCTACCACTTTATACACTTTGCAGGGGATGGCCGTATGTGGCCAGGTGCCGAACACGGGATCACACAATTCCGGATCATCCTCTGTCAGCACATTTGTGCTCGATTCCCAGATACCATGCAGGTAGGGTTCTTCACCGGGCATTTCCGGATACCAGAAGTGGTGGGTGGTCTTGACACAGTTTTCAGCAAGGCCAAAAGTCAATCGCGCCCGTTGTTTGATTCGTCTTGCGGGTTTCGATCCACACCCAATCCCCGTCGGTGATCGGCGGGTCCATCAGCCTGGCCGTGTCGTAATGGATGTCCATAATCGGCTCTGGGCACATTTTTCGCAGCGAGGGGACTTCATAGAATTGAGAGTGGTAATTCGGTAAATGGCGGTCAATGCCGATTAGGGTCAACGGATACTCTTTATAGAGTTCCGGAACATTATGGGGGCTTAGTGCCGGCTCTACAAAACTCGGGAGAGGATCATAGCCCAGTTCCTCGAACATAACCGACCAGATTTCGGTCTTAGCCGTCGGTGTGGCAAAGCCGTTTCTAATCTTGTATTGTTCAACCACCGGCGACGGGTAGTCAAAGCCGACTGTTTCAGCAAATTCGGCGATATCTTTACAGTCATATTCCTTCAACAACCCTTGTGCCCGCCAGTTGTAGCATTCCGTGAGGTCTTTCCATTTCCAGTCGTCACCAAAACCGAGCCTTTCGGCAAGTCCTTTGAATACATCATAATCGGAACGGCGCTCGAACTCCGGTTTCATGACGGCATCAGACATATGAATGAAATTAAAGATGTCACAGGGCGTGGAAGGACCGATCTCCGGTCTTTCGAACCAGTCCGACATCGGCAACACATAGTCACCCATCACCGCGCTGCTTGTCATGTTAAATTCGAGGCTAACGATCAGATCCAGCTTTTTCATGGCCTCGTAAACCCGCTTGGTGTTGCCGTATTTGATCATCGGATTGCTGCCATTAATGATCATGGCGCGGGTACGATCGGGCTTTTCATCAATGAGATCCTGCCACATGGAGACATGGGGATGCCCCTGGTTGGAGTACATCGCATTGGAAGCGACCCCCCACTGTTTTTTCTCGTACTTGGCTTTCAGATCATAGCCCACCCAAGTCAAAGCGCGGAAACTGTTCCAACCCGGCTGTCCCTTTTTTTCTTCTTCCGAGAAAGCCTCATCAGGCTTGAGTTCCATCTCGTAAATGCTGACCAGCTTTTTATTATCATAGCATCCGGTCAGCATTTCAGTGCGATCCATGTTGCCCACAATAGCCTTGATGATGTGACTGACACGGAAAACGCTTGCGGATCCGGGGGCGAAGGCATCATAACAATGTCCCGACACCAGAAAAAGTCCGGGTGTGTTGACCGCATAAGTTTCACATGCCTTGACGATCTTGTTAGCCGGTATGCTTGTCACTTCGGCCGCTTTTTCAGGCGTCCACTCCTCGGCGCGTTCCGTAAGGAGCGTCCAGGCGGTTTTGCACTGCACGGTTTCCCCACTTTTGAGCGAGATAGCGTATTCGCCTGTCAAAGCTTTCTCAACACCGTCTTCCATGTACTGGCGAGCTTCGGCATTCCAGATTGCCGGTGCTTTTGTTTTTATATTCCACACCACAAAAGCATCCCGGGGTACGCTATCGACAACATCTTCCGCCCTCAGGATTTTTCCCGTGTCGGTTCGAACGAGAAAGGGGCCGTTGGTCCAGTCATAAACAAATTCCTTATCGAACCATTCATTTTCGATGATCAGTTTCAACCAGCACATCCAAAGGGCGATATCGGTGCCGGGCCGTATTTGAAGAAAATGCGTCGCAAGGGTTGCCGGTGCGGTGACCCGGGGGTCGACCACGATCAGTTCGACACCCGCCTGTGCGGCATACTTGAGCATATTGTACATCTGCGGGATGGTTTCATGAACATTGCCGACAATAACCATTGACTTGGGAACAATCTCCGGATTGGGAAACGCACTGTTCGGCCATCCGAAGGTTGCCTCTGAAGTAATAAACTGAACGCCGTAACAGATCTGTTCATTGCCGATCTTATTCATTGTTCTAAATCCGGTCATCCAGCGGAATGGCACCCAGTTGTTATCGGAGTGATGGGCCGTGCCCGTGGCGAGGCAGACGCTATGGGGGCCATAGGTGTCTTTCAGACCCTGAAGTTTTTCCGCAATCTCGTCAAGGGCCTGATCCCAGGAGATACGCTTCCATTTGTTTTCCCCACGTTTACCGGCACGTTTAAGCGGATAATTGATACGTTTATCACCATAGTGATATTCGATACTTGCTTTGCCGTTGTCCGCTAGAAATCCTCTGGTACAGACATCGACACAAATTTTTTCTCTGTCGGGGGTCACCTTTACCAGCTTTCCGTCTTCGATGTGCGCTTTTACGAAACAAGCTGTATGGGCACATCCATAACATGTTGTTGTTTTAACTTCCGTTTTACCCATTGGGACCTCCTGTATTTCCGTTAAAGAAAAACCCTTGCATTTATTTTTTAAAATGACAGCGACGGGTGGAGAGCGTCGGCGGTTAATGGAAAATTGTACGAATTGGTGCGGATTTTATATTAAACGTTCAAAAAGGTGCCACCGAATGGTGAATTAATACGATTGCATTCATTTTGTTGTCAAGTATTTTTTTCATACCCAAGATATTTGTGTGATTGATGATCGATAGCTTCTCTCATAGATAAAGGCGCAGGCTCATGGTGGTTGGTGAAGAAGATAAAAAACAATAAATATAAAATAGTTATCAATGTGACAGGTATAAAATAAGGGTTGACAAAGGAATCAATAGTGACGTGTTTGACATTGTCCAATACTTCTAATGATCAAAAAAAGCTTGACAAGCGAAGCAAACATTCTGCATAAAATCACTAAAAGGTGCCACCGAAAGGTGAAATAAAATTAGTCAAGCGCGCAGAGCACGGGGTTGTGATGGGATGTCACTCATCACAACCCTTCTTGGGCGCGCAGTCGTTTCTGTTGAATCCTATTTTTTTTATTTACATGGTTAACTTTTAAGAGGGGGGACTTATGGATACATTCGGTATCCCAAATGGATATGTGGACGAAGAGGGTGTGAAATGGGTAAAGAGCCGATGCTTTTTTTGCAGTATCAATTGCGCCATTCTGGTTGGCGTGAAGGACGATAAAATCGTCAAGATGCGTCCCAATGAAGAACATGGGACATTGCTCTGTGAACGCATCGGCGAAAATGGAGAAAGGGCGATTAAGTTTCACTACCATCCCAAGCGTGTGAACTATGCATTGAAACGGGCCGGCGAGCGAGGCGAAAACAAGTGGGAACAGATTCCCTACGACCAGGCGTTGGATGAGATCGCTGAAAAATTGGAAAAATTGAAAAAAGAGTACGGGCCTGAAACGCTGGGTGTAATTGAGGGCACGTATCGGTCGGATCATTTATGGGCCAGGAGTCGATTTACCAATCTTTGGGGAAATCCAGGCACATTGGCCGATCCGGGCACGGTTTGCTGGTGTTGGATGTTTACCGTCAACATGGCGGTGGTGGGAAACCAAATCGAAACAACCCTAACCCCTGGTGTTGAGAATTCAAAATGTCTCGTTGTCTGGGGATGCAGGATAAATGAGCGGTTTTCACCCAAAGGATACGTCAACCGGGTACTGAAGGCTTGTACCGAGGATGAGGAGACCCGTGTTATCGTGGTTGACCCGGTGATGATCGATGCGGTCAGAAACGCGGATGTTTACCTGCAGGTCCGGCCGGGTACGGACCTGGCGATGATGTTGGGATGGTGTAATGTCATTCTCTCCGAAGGGCTGTACCATAAAGATATGTTGGCGCAATGGTCAAACGGTCCATTCCTCGTTCGAATGGATAATGGAAAATTGCTGCGTGAGACGGACATTGCAAAAAGCCCTTGGGAAAACGAACAGCGGCAAGTAAAGGGGACAGGGAAAACTTTGTCGCATGGGATACCAAAAAAGGGCGACCGGCCATATGGTTATCGGCCCAGAACAAATACCGCATTGAGGGCGTCGAAAATGCGCTGGAAGGTGAATATGAAGTAGAGTTGTTGAATGGGGAAATCGTTACCTGCAGAACCGCGTTTTCTTTGCTGATGGAACGGATTTCCGAATATACGCCGCAAAAGGTCAGCGAAATAACCGGCGTACCGGCCTATAAAATTCAGGAAGCGGCCCGCATTTATGCGACCCATGGGCCAAGCACGATCGGTTGGGGTGTCGGATCGTGCGACCAGTCCGGGTGGAATGCCAGCTATGCCGGTCTGGCAAAAACCTTGCTCCGATGTTTTTCAAGCAATGTGGATGTTCCTGGCGGTGACTACCTGCCCGAAGTCGGGCCGATCATTGACGGCAAAATGCCCATCCGAGAAAGTGAATTGGAAATGGCGCATACCGTCAGTCCTGAAGCCAGAGCCAAGTTTCTCGGTAATGACCGCTTCCGCATGATGAGCTGGAAGGGGTTCGAGTTGATCGATAAAAGTTACCAGGAAACATATGGTATTCCCCGACCTCAGGTGCATCAATTGCTGACTACCGCGCCGTTATTGTGGAATGCGATTCTCGACTCCGATCCCTACCCCGTTCGGGCCTGCATTTGCTGGGCTGCCAACCCCATGATGTGGGCGCCGAATACCAAGCGGGTCTATAAGGCATTGAAGGCTCTGGACTTGCTGGTTGTACTGGACTACTGGAAGACGCCGACGGCCGCATTGGCTGACTATGTTCTTCCGGCTGCGGACTGGATGGAGCGTCCCATGTGCACGACTTTCGAAGACTCCTTCGATTTCCTGATGGGAGGAGATCGTGCGGTGAAACCTGAAGGCGAACGTCGCATGGACTACGATTTTTTCCGTGGGCTGGGCATTCGCACCGGGCAGGAGGAGTATTGGCCGCATGAGACCTTCGAGGAAAACATGGCATACCGACTTGGGCGTGCGGGCGTGAGCTACGAAGAGTTTGTTGAATCCGGATTGCTCGTCGGCGATCTTCGGTTTGAAAAACATAAACTCATCCGGGACGACGGTCAACTGCGTGGTTTTGCGACACCTTCACGTCGCATAGAGATTTATCCAAGTATCTTTGAAGAGTTGGATTATGATCCCCTGCCAAGCTATAAAGAACTTCCGGAAACACCGCTTAGCAATCCGGAATTGGCCAAGGAATACCCTATTGTTCTGAGTACCGGGGGTCGGTTCGTTCCCATGTTTCACTCCGAACACCGTGTCCCGGGAACAGGAACACGGGAAATGCATCCATGGCCGATTTTCCAAATGCACTTTGAAACCGCCAGAGAGTTGGGCATCCGGGACGGTGACTGGTGCTGGATCGAAACGCCTCGCGGAAGGATTCGGCAAAAGGCAAAATTGGGATTTGAAATGCGACCGGGAACGATTATCGCGCAACCGAGCTGGTGGTATCCGGAGTTGCCCGTCGAAGAGCCATGGCTTTGCGGTGCTTTTATCTCCAATGCGAATGTGTTGACGGATGACAATCCGGATACACTGGACCCCATGTGCGGCAACTGGGTGAATCGCGGATTGCTGTGCAAGGTCTATCGCTGTGAGGAACCGGAGTACCTGGCGGATCGGCTGCCGCCCGAATTCTTCCATGAAAATAAATCAGGATTTCCCAAGGCATAGTCGCTTAGATGTGAGAAAACTATCCGGTCAAATCATTTCCTCTGACTTGGCCGGATAGAAGACGGAATAGGAGTAAGCAAAACAGCAGTCCTGTCATCGTTTGTGGAGGATGAAAGCTTGTTCGTAAGAGTTACAAAGTATCGTTATAGACTGCGGGTGGCGACGCGGCTATGCACTAAATGCTTTGAGTGTTTAAAGATATGCAGTACTGGCGCATTAGGTGTGTCTGAGCAAGGGTTCCCTCAAATTAGAAAGACAGGGCGTTGCACGGGCTGTTGGAAATGCGAAAATATATGTAAAACCCGTGCCATTAAAATTACCTTCGAATCCAGTATTTAATGCTTGGCGTCCCAAAAAAGCAAAACATCTTCCATGCATGAAGGATCCTTGATCGATCATTATTATTCCTTTTCCAGAGCGTATGACAAAAGACTTGACAAAGCGCCATCTTTGTTTGTAAATGTGATACCAAAAGGTGCCACCAATAGGTGCAAAAAATAAAGGGGGAAATCTTATGTGCTTCAGACCGACCGTTGCTGTTAAAAAGACCGTAAAATGTCCTAAATGCGGGGAAGTCAATCCGTTGCCCCTTTCGATTGATTCATCAATGAAGGATATCATGGAAAACGAGAGCGGCAAGGCCATCATCGAGAATCACTGCGCGGCTGTTTTGGCCGATCCACGGTTTAAAACGGCTTTGGGCATGACGCTTAAACAGATCAGGCCCATGTCCGGGGGGAAGGTCACGCCAGATATGATTCAGGCGGTTGGGAATGAATTGGCAGAACTGCCGAAACCGAAGTGCATCTCTTGTGGCGAGGAGATCTCACTAACCAAAGGCGCCGCCGGGCCAGCGGGTCCAAAAGGACCATCCGGACCTTCAGGCCCTAAATAAAGCTGATTTGATCTGCCAAGATAGAACCGGGAGCGAGTATATGGAATACGTATTTCTCGGTACTGGTGCCGGAAACGGTGTGCCGGAATTCTACTGCAACTGCGACGTCTGCCGTGAAGCGCAATCCAGACCCGAATGTCGTCGAACAAGGTCTGCTATCGCAGTCATCGGAGACGAGAATATACTAATCGATGCTCCTCCCGAACTTTCATCACAGCTGATACGCGAAAAAATTACCCACATTGATTATTTATTCATAACCCATTCTCACCATGATCATAGCGCCGGCCTTGGTGACCTTGAAATCTACACTCGCTTTCATCGAAAAGAAAAACTGCCTGTTTTCATGAGTAGGAATACACTGGTGGAACTCCAAAAGAGTTACCCATCGCTGGATGCGTGGATGGGGGTGACGCTGATTGAACCCGGGGACGTCACGGAACTGCCGGATATCACCGTCACGGCCGTCGAAGTGGCCCATTGCAGTGGAGCCCTGGGGTTTATTTTGGGTCGAGAAGGCAATCGCGTTGCTTACTTGCCTGATACGGGTCCGCTGATCGATCGAACCCAAGAGGCGTTGTTGGGTATTGAAACACTGATAATGGACGCAACATTTTGGGGTGAAAATTGGTATCCGGAAAGCCACCGTTCTGTTGATGAAACCATCAGAACGGCACAGTCGCTTAATGTGGGCACGCTCTATCTAACACACCTTTCCATGCACTATAGTGTGCCGGTAACCTGCAAGGAAATCGAGAAATTGATTGAACGGTACGGTGGGCAGGTGAAATTGGCCTATGACGGAACACGGTTTAACTTGGAAAGGGTTGCGCGTGGATACACGCAAACGCCAACCCTGGCTGTAAAGCGTGCAATGACTGACGCGATTCACATATAACAAGTGAGCATGTAAGGATGAATCAGATATCTACAAGCGAGATTATCAATCAGGTTCGGGGAACGAAATCCGTCCCAGGGGTATGCATCATTTGTCCCTGGCATTGTCCCACAGAGGTTTTTGTTCGCGATAACAAGGTGGTTTATGTCCGAGGAAACGAGAATGCGCCGAATAAGACCACACGTTGCGTCAAAGGTGTCTCCAGCATTCATCTGAGTCGTGACCCGGATCGCTTCTTCATCCCATGAAAAAAGATAAAAACGGCAATTTTAAGATGATCTCCTGGGATGACGCCTTCTCATTCATTGCTGAAAAGCTACTTGAGATCAAAGAGAAATACGGACCGGAAGCGGTCGGATATTTATGGCATCTTGACTCCAACGAGATGTTTAGCCAGCAGTTATTCACGCAGCTTTACGGCACACCCAACTGGTCGGGCCACGGCGCGGCCTGCGATCAAAGCCGGCGGTTAGCCGGCCTGATGACCTACGGCCATCCCCTGCCAACCAAAGACTACGAGAACAGCCGATTTATCATGCTGTGGGGAGAAGATCCGCTAGGTCCCAATCAAAGCCTGCACGAAAATCGAGAGCTCGTGGAAGTCCTTAAAAAAGGTGCCAAGCTGGTGGTTGTGGATCCTTATCGGAGTCGAACAGCGGAAAAAGCACATGTATGGTTGCCGATCAACCCAGGCACCGATGGCGCCCTCGCGCTGGCCATGACCCACAGAATCATCGAGACCGGCGCATATGATGCGGATTTTTGCGAGAACTACATCTACGGCTTCGAGGCCTATGCCGAGCATATCAAGTCGAATGGCTACACACCGCAATGGGCCGAGCCAATCACAGGTATTGATGCGAAGACCATTATTGACCTGGCGGATGAGTTTGCGCGCACAAAACCGGCGGTGGCGGATGGGCTAAAGGGAATCGTTAACTATACCAACGGATTTCAGGCCCTGCGAGCGATATTCAGCTTAAACGCGATCACCGGCAACGTGGACGGACCGGGATGCCTTATCTTGAAAGAGGCCGGTCCCCTGGCTCCGCCCCTGGTGATTCCCGAGGAAGCGGTGGCGGTGCCGCAGCGGCCGATTATCAGCGCCGAGATGGGCTATCCGCTGGCGCCCGATATCCCCAGCCAACTGTTTCCCAAGGCCGTCCTGGAAGAAGATCCCTACCCGTTGAAAGCGCTCTTTTTTCACATCGTCAACCCGGCCATGGCTGATCCGAACACGGCGCTTTTCAAGAAAATGATGGCCGCCCTGGAACTTTCCGTAACCATCGACGTCTACCTGAGCGAAACCGCTCAACTCAGTGATATCGTTCTTCCCGAAGCGTCCATGTTCGAAAGGGCTGAAGTCAGGGAGAGCCTATGGTCCGGGCCCCAGGTGATCATGTCTCAACCGGCGATTCCCTGCCTGGGGAGTTCAAAGCCGCTATACGATATCATGCGGGGACTCGGCGAGAAGATGGGGTACGGCAAATATTTTCAATGGGAAAGCTGGGAGGACTGGGCCAAGGTGGCCACGGCCTATCTGCCGGTCACCTTTGAAGAGCTTAAAGAGAAAGGGGTCTGGCACGGGGAATTGCGGTACCATAAATATCTGGAAGATGGCTTCATGACATCCACTGGCCGGGTTGAAGTCTACTCCGAAACACTTTCTGAATTCGGCTACGACCCCATGCCCGCTTATGATGATGGGAACCGGGTAAAACCGGATGCGGATTATCCGTTTCAGTTGATCAACGGCAAGATGCAATATCACTGTGGCACCCATACGCAGAACAATCCCTATTTGATGGCCATCGAAGGTGAGAATTGGGCCGAGCTGAATCCTTTGGATGCCCAAAAACTTGGAATAGCGGATGGCGATACCATCGAACTGGCGTCTCCCATCGACAAGGTTAAAATCGCGGTGCGGCTTAAAGAAGGCCTCAAGCCCGGAATCGTTCGGGTGGTGCACGGGCATGGTTTCGGACGCACCATGGGATCGGTCGCGCGGGGAAAGGGAACGCACGTCAACCCGATTTTTGATTCCGTGGTCAACGATATCTCAGGTGGTATCGGATACAATGAATGCAAAGTCAGCATAAGGAAAGCCTAGGAGACCACATGAGCCAGTATGGGTTTTATTTCGATAAGGAAAAATGCGTTGGCTGTCGGGCCTGTGAGATCGCCTGCCAGATATGGAACGATTCGGTGCAGACCGTCAAATGGCGCAATGTCGCAATGACCTTCGAAGGCAGTTATCCGGATGTTTCCAATGTGAATGTCTCCATGGCGTGTATGCATTGTGGTGATGCCCCATGTAAAAAAGCCTGCCCCCGGCAAGCCATTACCAAAGACGACGAGACCGGACGCGTGACGGTCAATCGGGAATTGTGTGTGGGGTGCATGCTATGCTTGTGGGCCTGCCCCTTTGGTGCGCCGCAGTTGGGGATCCATGGAAGAATGGAAAAATGCACGTTTTGTGAGGATCGACCCATGGGGATAAAGCGTGCCTGTGAGGAGATCTGTCCGACCCAGGCCATTGTCACCGGAAAAATTGAAGATCTTGCAAAATTCTCCAAACAAAACGTCAGCGGCCGGCTTTTGCATGATGAGAGCCCTGGGGTGTTGCTTGGGCATGAGGGAAACTGATGATGGATAAGTTTACCTTTTTCTGGTGTCTGATCATCGTCGCAATGACATTCTTTTTTATCGGGGTATATAAGAATTTCGCCGTCAAAATCGGCTTTATCCTATGGGTCAACAACCGGCGGCACAACGGCGAGGGGATTGGCTGGCGAGAAAATTTGGCGCTGTTGATACCCCTGCCGAATCGTCAGGTTGTTATGGATGAAGCGCTATTGCAGCGGCGCATCAAGAACCGTTCCGAATTCCTTTGGCTGCGTCACTTGCTGATTTTTTCCGGGTTTGTCGTGATTTTTGCGCTCGATCTGTTTTTAACCTTTGCCGGCCATTATGCGCATCATTACTTCCATTACGAATACTTTTTAAGCGGCCCGGGAAAAGGCTTGCTCAAGTTCGGAATGGAACTTAGCGGTGCGGCGCTATTCATTGGCCTGAGCTTGGGCATGATCCATCGCATCGTCTATGCAAAAGCGGAAAAGACCTATGTTGAATTGAAACTGCTGTTGCTGCTCTGGCTGGTCACCGCAACCGGGTTTCTGGCCGAGGGGATACGGCTGGCCGGACAACCCAATGATCCGCTCATGTTATCGTCGTTTATCATGCGACCGATCGCCCAATGGCTGGGTACATCCTTTTCCTGGAATTGGCCGGTGCTGGCTGACGGGGTGTGGTGCCTGCATGCGACATTCGCCGCCGCTTTTTTCGCCTATATTCCGTTCAGCAAATTTATTCATATCCTTTCCGCACCGCTGGGTCGCAGTATCACCCAGAACGGAGAATATGCTTATCAAAAGCGACAGCGTATCAGTGAGGGTTTATTATAATCATGCCAATCAATAAAACCATAAAATATCTTTACCTCTGTTTGGCGGCGTTCTTTCAGCTTTATCTGCCTATGCGGCCACATTGTATCTCAAGATCGATTCTTTGTCTTTTGGCCTAGTCGTATTGACGGCCGTATGTTCGGTTGCGGCAATCGCCTATTACATATGTGTCGTCTTTGAAAAAGAAAACCCCGAACAAAAATGATCGGAACGTCTACGACTTTACACGATAGATGCGGTGGATCTCCTTGGGTGATCGTGTGTGGACTGAAAGGAAGACTGAACGATGGAAAAACTGTCGAAAAGCGTTCAACCCTTTCTTGAACAATGCAGCCGATGTGGCGCATGCGTCGAACAATGCCATCACTTACAGGCCTATGCGTATGAAAGTCCCGCAGATATCGCCGCTGCGCTAACAAGCGGAGATTTGGACGAATCACTGACAAATATCGTTTTAGAATGCTCCCTGTGTGGTCTGTGCCACCAAGTCTGCCCGGAAGAATTAGATTTCAAGCAACTGGTTCTTGATGCGCGGTGTGCATTTGTAGCCTCCGGAATCACCGATTCCCAGAGATATCGTTTCTTATGGGTGGATTATGATTGGTGTCTGTTTTCCATTTTTCGGGATACCTATGGGCTTGATGACTGCTACGCGCATTTGATGAAAGCGTCTTGTGATGTGTTGTTTTTTCCCGGATGCATGCTTTTGATGCAGGGGCACCGGATCGTTGAATCGGTATGCCAGTGGTTAGCCAAAAGCGGTGATTCCGTGGCCATGCTTACCGAATGCTGCGGTGCGCCCTTGCTGCAAATGGGGCAACCCGACCGTTTTAAAAGCTATACGGAAACCCTTTGGCGTACCATTAAGGCGAAAGGACCGCGACAGATCGTCACGGCCTGTCCAACCTGTCATGCACAACTCGTTGAAGGATGCGATTCTGCGGATCATATTGAAATCATTTCGCTATACCAGCTAATGGCGGAAAGTGGGCTGAGAGCAAAAGTGTTGGTAGCGGAAGCGCAACGGTGCATGACTCATGCACAGACCGGAACGGACAGATTGGAACGTATGTCCGAATGTTGCTCAAGGATTACGAGCTGAAAGAAATGGCGCATCATGGTGCCAACACCATCTGCTGCGGTTCGGGAGGCCTCGTTTCCGCAGTTGATCACATGGTATGTGCCTTCCGTGCGCAGACACGATTGGACGAAGTGGCGGCCACCGGGGCCGATACCTGTGTCACCTATTGCATGGCCTGTGCGCATCGATTGGCTTCACAAACGGATACAAACAATGTCGCCCACATCCTGGAATTGGTGATGGATGACAGGGTTGATTATGAAAAATTCGACGAAATGGCCGGTGCGATGTGGGACGGCCCGGTGGGTGAAAGAAATATCGAGCGCATGCAAGACTAGTATTGACGGATTCGTAAAAAGCCCGATATCGGCGTTACGCTTCATCCTTCGTCACTGCGGCGTACGCTAAGTACGCTGCCTCCGGCACCCGCGATAGCGGTATTCTCAGGATTCGCAAGCCTTGATCTCGGGCTTTTTACGAATCCGTCGGAAATGCGACTTTTTATGAGTTCATCAGGATTCGGCTATAAATTTGATGCGCATATCAACTCACTTCAAATGAGTGTGCCAAGCGTGGACCTGTTACGCCAAACAAAAAGTGTATGCCCGTACTGCCTTAAAACTTTGCCGGCGGCCATCTATCAAAAAAACGGTAAGGTTTACATGCACAAGCGTTGTCCGCAACACGGTGAATTCGATATCTACCTGTGGCCGGATGCAGCGCGCTACATTTCATATGGTCAATTAGACTTTCCCGCCGTGCCGCGCAAGGCCCAAACCCGGATTAACCAAGGATGCCCACAGGATTGCGGATTATGCCCGGCTCACAAGCGGGGAATTACCTTGCCGGAAATTGAAGTCACGTGGAGATGTAATTTGGCGTGTCCGGTCTGTTTCATGTTCGATGATCAAGTGCCGGAGGATCCGACCATACCGGAGATTATCCGCATGTACGAAAGTATTCAAAAGCATGACGGGTATGATTTGCCCATCCAGATTACCGGTGGTGAACCCACGGTTCGCAGAGATTTGGATGAGATCATTGGGTGGGGAAGACGGCTTGGGTTTTGTGCCGTTGAACTGAACACCAATGGGCTGGTCATCGGAAAAGACCGTGATTATTTAAAACGACTGAAAGACTCCGGGTTGACGAATATCTATCTTCAATTCGACGGCTTGGATGAGAAAAGCACGATCGCCCTGCGTGGCAGGAATCTACTGGCTGAAAAGCATCAGCCATTGAAAATTGCAGGCAGGAGGGGATACCGGTCGTGCTCTCGGTGGCTGTCGTTGAAGGGATCAATGATCATGAATTGGGCGATCTGATTTCATTTGCCATGCACAACCTGGACGTTGTGTGTGGATTGGCGTTACAGCCCGCATTCGTTTCCGGACGTTTCGATGTAAAGGATCGCCACCATTTATCCGTGCTGGATGTGGCCCATTTGATATCCCGGCAGACCCGGGGAAAGATCGATGCATCGGATTTTTGGCCGGTCAGCAGCAGTCATCCGCTTTGTTACGGCTCCACCTTTCTTTCAGGGGCCGGTGATGATTATGAACCGCTCACCCGCCACATCAGTGAAGACGCATATCGCCAAATGTTCGACCCGGCCAGTCCCCAAGGTGCCGTGTTTAAGGATATTGCGGCCAAATCGAGGCCCGAGGCGGAACCGCCCGGAGGACTGCCGATTCTGATCATGGAATACATGGACGCCTGGACCATGGATTTGGACCGGGCCAGTCAGTGCAATTTGGCGGTGACCCAGTTGGATGGACGTTCAATTCCTTTTTGCATTTATCATTTGAGTGATTCAAAAGGACGAAGGCTCTACCCCCATGGCGGCAGAACGACAAATGCAGCGCGCTCGTAAATCCAATTGCCATTTGTGCGGCTACTTTTGCGGTGTGGCGGTGCAGGTGGATCAAAACGAGCGGATAACCCATATCCTTCCGGATCCCGACCGTTATCCATGCGATCCCGCCGTGATGGGGCGTTGTCAGCGGTTTGTAGCGAATCGGGATCTGATTGACCATCCGGCAAGAATGAACACTCCATTGAAGCGGGTCGGCAAGCGGGGTTCCGGAAAATGGCAGCGGGTTTCATGGGCACACGCCATGGCGGATATCGCCAAGCGTCTGACCCAGCAGAAAGAGACCTACGGTGCGGAATCCCTTGCCACCTGTATCAGTGCACCCCACACCATCTACTGGCCCCTGCATCGTTTTCTCAACCTTTGGGGGTCACCAAACAATGTCGGCATCGGCATCGTGTGTTGGAACCCGAGAATCTGGGTGAATAGTCTGACCTACGGCTGGCCCATCGAGGATGAACTCAATCCCGCAGAAACCCAGTGTGTGATGATTTGGGGCATGAATCCGGCGGAGTCGGATCGGTCCTTGTTTTGGAAAACGTTAAAGGATTTTGCCGGTCAAGATCGCAAGATTGTGGTCGTCGATCCCCGCCGCACACGAACGGCAGAACTGGCCGATCATTGGCTGCCAATCAGACCGGGTACGGACGGCGCCTTGGCCCTGGGAATGCTGCACGTCATTATTCACGAAGGCATTTATGACCATGCGTTTGTAAAAAACTGGTGCCAGGGTTTCCAACAGCTCAGCGAACGGGTGAAGGCTTACGACCCGGCAAGCGTATCGGCAATCACCGGTATTCCGGTATCCGTCATCGAAACGACTGCAAGATTGTATGCGTCATCGAAACCCGCCTCCATTTTCACCGGCCTGGGTATCGACATGAGCGGCTATAATTGTACCCACGCGCTACGCGCCATCGCCTGTTTGCGGGCAATTACCGGGAATCTGGATGTCCCGGGCGGATCCTTCATCAATGAAAGACCGGATTTTATACCCGAGGTGGATTTGGAACTGAGCCATATGCTCCCGGCATCCCAGCGCGCGAAAAAACTGGGTCAAGGCCGTTTCACGCTTCAACGATACGAAGGATACGAAACCCTCACGCGATTTACCTTGAAGCACGGTAAACGGTTGCCGGCACGCTATTTGACGTCCGCGCACCCCCATCTTGTCTGGCAGGCAATGCTTACCGGCGATCCTTATCCGATTCGGGGATTGATCTGCATGGCAAGCAATCCGCTGCTTTGCCAATCGGATTCCCAGCTTGTGCATCAGGCCTTAAAAAGTTTGGATGTATTAGTTGTTCTGGAACAATTTATGACGCCTACCGCCATGTTGGCCGATTATATCATGCCGATCGCCGGCAGTTTCGAGCAGCCCTTGATGCAGATGAACGGTGGCGTCGCCAATCTGGCATACGGTGGTGCCGCCGCCCTTGCGCCGCGCTTCGAGCGTCAAACGGATTTTTATTTTTGGTCTGAACTGGGCAAACGTTGCAGTCAGGAATCCTATTGGCCATGGGAAACCCTTGAAGACGCCATGCAAGAAATTCTCGCTCCGGCACAAATCACCTGGGATGACTTCTGTGAAACAGGGGGGTATGCGCCTGAAAAGACCTATCAAAAGTACCAAAAACAGGGATTCGCGACACCCAGTGGCAAGGTGGAACTGCATTCAACAATCATGCAGGATTTCGGGCATGACCCATTACCGATGTATTTCAAGGTGAAAAACGGCAACCAGGAATTCCCGTTGACCTTGATGACCGGGGTTAGAAAACACCCGTATTACTCTTCAGAGTTCAGACAGCTGCAACGTTTCCGCAATCGCCATCCATGGCCAAAGGCAGAAATATCTCCCGCGACAGCGGCCCGATTGGGATTACGGGAAGGGGATTCTGTCTGGATTGAAACCCAACAGGGACGCATATGGCAGGCATTGACGATAAGTGACATGCTGGACGATCTTGTGAGCATCGAGTACGGCTGGTGGTATCCTGAAAAGGAGGCCGCCGAACCGATTTTGGGCGGGGTGTTCGAATCCAATGCGAACGTGTTGACATCGGCGGATACAGCCAAATGCGATCCCGCATTCGGACAATGGAACCTGCGCGCGGTTCCCTGTAAACTCTATAAAGCCAAAGAGAAGACCGATGATTGAAATCGAAACGGCCAAACCGGAAGATCGAAGTCGCGTTGTCAACCTGCTGATGGAAAATGGCATGGATTACATAGATCCCATAGAAGATTTTACCGTTGCCCGCGCAAATCACGCGATCGCCGGGTGTATTCGGACTGAACAGCACGCCACGGTCAAAATGATCCGTCCCTTGGTGGTTGCCAGTGCCTATCGGAAAACAGGCGTCGGTCGCCTCTTGCTGGAAAGCGCCATGTCAAACGGCAGGCCTGTTGTGATTGTCTCCAGAGGGGAATCCAGCGAATTTTACAAAGCGGTTGGATTTTCAAAGGCGGATTGGGAAGTTATCCCCGATCATCAGCGGGAGGAGTGTGATTTATGCCCGGAACGTTTATCGTGCAACCCCGTGCCCATGATTTGCGCGTAACCCAATGAATTGTCGGATGGGGTCAGGGCGTCTTGACCCGAATTTAAAATAACGCTTCTTTACCGAAGGAATGGGGAGGGCGGTGAAATGAAAAAACAGAAGCATGCATTGGTCCTTTTTACCAAGTATCCTGAACCAGGCCTCACCAAAACCCGCCTTATGGAGGAAAACGGGGGTAACCTCACCGCGCAAGAGGCCGCCGATCTGTATCGGGCAATGTGTCTGGACACGGCCACGGTTGCGCTCAGCGCCGTTGAACGTTGCCGGAACAGCGGAAACGATTGGGGAACGTTTACTTTTTATATCTCCTCATCGCCGGCAGATTGCATGCCCAAAATAAAGGCGCTGTTCAAATCCGAGGTGTCAACCCAGGAAATCCAATACATCTTGGATCAGGGCAGAAATTTCGATGAGCATTTTAACAGCTGCTATCAGCAGTTATTTGAAATGGACTATGATACGGTAATCTGCGTTGGCGGCGATCTTCCCGCAATTACACCGGATCTTATCCATAGAGCCTTCTCACAGCTTTTCAAATTGCGGGAAAACTCAAAGGCCGGTGCCATGGTTGTCGCGCCCTGCCAAGCCGGAGGGGTGTCGCTGGTTGGCATTAGCAAAGAAACACCTATTGATTTCACCGGGGTATTCTACAATCAGTTGGGGATCACAACCCTAGATGCACTTGTTCGCATTGCTGAAGGCAAGGGGATCCCCATGGCAGTATTCGAGGCACTCTTTGATGTCGATTATGGCGAGGACCTTGGACACATGATATCGGTGATTAATGCAATGGACTACGCCGCACGGTTTCAAGAAGATCTTTTGGTCCCCAAAAGAACATTACGATGGATCCATGAAACGGGTCTGGTTGCCAGTTCTCCTCCAAACGAAGCCGCGGATCCACGGAGTATGATTGATGCCTAATGGAGTATGATGATGATCAGATATCGTAATTTATTCCAGGGCGATCTATTGATAGGAATGAATAGAGAAAAGGGAAAGGAAGACAAAATGAAAATAATGGTATGTTTTGATAACTCGGCCGAGTCGAAAAACGCACTTCGTGAAGCGGCTCAGCTTGCAAAGGCATTCCAAGGTGAGGTGCTCGTCGTTACCTCTCTGGCAGCCGATCAACAATACTATCCAAAGCTGATTGAGCCGTATGAGAACAACCTGAAGGAAGCTCAAGAATTCATGGAAAAACTGAGCGTCCCCTGCCAGACAAAGATTGCCTATCGGGACGTCGACTCCAATGTCGGAGAAGCACTCGCGGAATTCGCCAAAGAGGAGAATGTCGATAAAATCGTTGTTGGTATAAGAAACCGGTCCAAACTCGGAAAACTGTTTTTGGGCTCAAAAGCGCAAACGATATTGTTGATGGGCCATTGTCCGGTGGTAGGCGTGAAGAAAGAGAATAGCGAAGTTTGATGAATTCTAATCAATATAAATTGGGTTGAGGACATGAACGTGCGTCAAAACAAACAGAAAAAGATCTTCTTGCGCACGACTTTCGACCTTTGTGACAACAATGGCTACACAACGACACAGATCAATAATTTTTTTATTCAAAATGGTCATGAGGTGATTCGTGAACCGGATGGCGCCGACTATATTGTGATCAGCACGTGCGGGTTTGATCAAGATCGCGAGCAACGCGCATATGATCTTGTGTCCGGTTATATTCAACACTATTCGGATGTTGCCAAGGTGATCGTCTGTGGTTGCCTGGCGAGTATCAACCCTGAATTGTTTGATTCGTCGAAGGTAACGCTTATCGGTTCACGGGAGCTTTACAAGTTCAACGCTATTTTTCAACCCCGAATCAATATCGAACATATATCCGGGGGGGCGATAAATGGGCGGTTTATCAACAGCGGGTATGGTTTTCTGGATGCATATTATTTGCAGATTTGCCAAGGGTGCGTCAATCACTGCAGTTACTGCGCCATAAAGAAAGCCAAAGGCGATGTGAAAAGCAAGCCGCCTGAACAACTGATCGCCGAATTGGAGCGTGCGATACAGTCGGGTTATCGGCGCGTCATGCTGCTCGGTGACGATTGCGGCAGTTATGGAGCGGATTTGGGGACGAATCTGGCCGAACTTCTGAATATCATCAAGGATTATGAGATCGGGATTAACATCAACTATATACATCCCCGCCAATTCCAGTCGGCTTATCCCTTATTGCACCCTCGAACGCTTGAACGAATTGAATTCATCAACGTGCCGATCCAGTCGACTTCACGCCGGATACTTGATCTGATGAATCGGCCTTACCATGCGAACGACATCTTCGAAATCATTCGCGAAATAAAATCAACATATCCCAATATTTTCTTCGAGACCCATATTATCTATGGTTTTCCCAGTGAAGCACGAGCGGAGTTTCAAGACGCATTCCGGGCCGCCGAATACTTCGATAGCGTCATCTTTTTTTACTACACCGACCGAAAAGGCGTAAGCGCTTCACGCCTTGCGGGGAAAATACCCACCGCCGAGATTTTACAGCGGACGAAAATGATTTTAGATCATCCCCGATTTCGCATCCAGCGCGGAAACGATCAACCGCCGGTCGTACTCCTTGGATATGAGCTGGAAACCACCGATGACATTTTCATATCAATTGAAAACAGTCTACCGCATTCAGATTTCGTGTCTTTTGATCGGCGATCATCGTCATGAGCAGGTACCATGAACATTCTTTTCGTTAGAGTCCCGCTGGAATCGTGTGAGCTGCTGCAGTATAGCACGTTTACCTATTTTGGCGAACCGACCGGACTCAATTACATTGCGGAAGCCGCCGCGCAAAGGGGACATGCGGTTAAGATCCATGACATGTATTTGGATCCGAGCCCTGAAGGGCTGCTCACCGTAGTGTCCGATTATGGTCCTGATGTGGTGGGGTTCAGCAGCCTCATTATCGGTTATGATAATGTCACGCTGTTGTCAAAAATGCTGAAGGCGATTTGTTCCAAAATAAAAATCGTGGTCGGTGGGCCATGTACGTTTATGCCTTCAACCCTGATGATGCGGGATAACCCGGACATTGACTATGTCATAAAAGGAGAGGGCGAACTCGCTTTTGCCAGACTGTGTGATTTCCTGGCCAGCGACACACGCTCCGATTTCCAAGAAATCGATGGATTGACTTATCGCGTCAATGGCCACGTCGTTGAAAATCCTAAAAACCGGTTCATCGATGCCGGGACCATCGCATTTCCGGTCAACCGATACCAGCCTTATGAAGATTACATGAAGGGATCAATCATCACGACCGTGCTGGGACCGCCGCCGATGGTTTTTATGGAAGCCTCCCGGGGGTGCAGCTTTAAATGCAGTTTTTGTGGCGTCAGTGAACCGTACCGAAAAAGGGATCCTGAAAAAGTCGTATCCGAATTAGCGCAGCTGAAAAAAAAATACAGTGCCACCCGTGTCATCTTTGCCGACTACTCGTTTACCGCCAACCGGAGACACGCAGAGAAGATTTGTTCGCTCATGATTGAAAAAGGGCTGAACATGGAATGGGGGTGTGACACAAGAGTCGATTGTGTGTCGATGCCTTTGCTCAAGCTCATGCGCCGGGCCGGTTGTCGGATCATATTTTACGGCATCGAGTCGTTTTCACAACAGACGCTCGATAAGCTCAACAAAGGCACTCAAACGTCGACAATCCACGAAGCGTTGCGAAACACCCGCAAGGCAGGCATCCAGAGCCTTGCGTATATGATGTTGGGTGCCCCGGGCGAGACACGCGAGATGATCCTGAAAAATGCCAAAACGCTTAATAAATGCGGAGTGGATTATGCCCTGTGGGGCATCGTCCGGTTATTCTGCGGCACGCCATTGTTTGAGCGCGCGGTTAAAATGGGCGTGGCGCAGAGGCATAGCGGAGAAATGGGATGCCTGAGCGGTGACATTGATCAGATTCCGGTTTTCAGCAAAACGTTGACTTATGATGAACTGAAAGATCTCGAGATGCATGTTACCAGGCATTTCTATTACCGCCTTGGGTATGTTTTTCGGCGATTGATAAGGATTCGGGATGGCAGGGAACTGGTGCGACTTGTCAAGCAGGCAAGGTTTCTGTTCGTTAATCATGTATTGCGATTCTATTCATAAAAAAGAAAGAAGGGACACATGTTGAACAATAATGCGGTCGATATCCCCCAAACCTATCCTCGCATAGGTGATTCGGCGCCCCATTTTGAAGCCGAAACGACACATGGCCACCTCAGCCTAGAGGATTTTAAAGGCCGGTGGCTGGTCCTTTTTTCCCATCCGATGGATTTCACGCCTGTCTGCACGAGCGAATTCATTGCCTTTGCCAAAAATGCCGATACGTTCGAGAAAATGGGGGCGGCGCTGCTTGGATTGAGCATCGACAGCGTCTTCTCTCATATCGCTTGGGTCAGAAATGTTAAGGAAAAATTCGGCGTTTCGATACCCTTTCCGATTATTGCGGATATGGATGGCCACATCGCCAACCTTTACGGCATGGTCATGCCCGGTGATCTGTCCACGGCGACCTCCCGATGTCTTTTCGTGATCGATCCGAATGCAATTATTCGGGCGACCATTTACTATCCATTTACGACTGGTCGCAATATTCAGGAAGTCATTCGCTTGGTGGCGGCACTGCAAGTTTGCGATGAGAACGCTGTCGGTACGCCCGCGGATTGGCAGCCTGGCGATCCTGTCATCCAATACCCGCCAAGGACCCAAGACGATGCTGAACAGGTGATCGGAGAAGACGATGGATGCATGGATTGGTATTATTGTACACGGAAACTCTAATCCAAATACAAATTCACCATGGGTAATCCTTCATGAGTTTTAAATTATCTCCCCGTATCGCAGAGATATTGAAAATCGGCGGCGATTTTGTCGGTATTTCAAGGGATGACGCGTTGCTTTTGATGCATCTGGACTTGCATAGCAAAGCGGTTTACGCGCTCATGGAAACCGCGAACCGGATGTCGCGCTTGCAGTTCGCCAACAAAGGCGAAAAGCATCTTCACATTGGTTTGAATGTTGAACCCTGTCCCAAAAATTGCCGATTCTGCTCCCTTACCCGTACGGCCGGAATATTCAATGAAAAATATGAATTTTCAGAGGACGCCATTGTCCATTGGGCAAGACAAGGCGAAGCTCTGGGCGCCGACGGTATCAACCTGATGACCACGGGGACATATGCCTTCCAGCGCCTTCTCGAAATCGGGCGGTTGCTGAGTTCCACAGTAAGCGTACCGCTCGTGGCCAACACACGCGATATCTCCCATGCGGAAGGTGAAGCCTTGCTGGATGCCGGGTTCAAGGGATTTTATCATGCGGTACGGCTTGGCGAGGGCATTGACACGCCTTTTCCCGTGCAGCGGCGTATTCAGACCATTCAAGTCTTGCGGGACGTCGGGTTGCTCTGGATGAACTGCGTGGAGCCGGTGGGCCCTGAACACCGCCCGGAAGAGATAGTTGACCTGATGCTGCTGGCCCGTCGTAATGGCGCCGCATACAGCGGCGTCATGCGGCGGATCAATTTTCCCGGTTCACCCATGGAAAAGCATGGCATGATCAGCGAACTGGAGATGGCGCGCATGGTTTCCGTCAGCCGTCTGGTCATGGGCGACATTCCCCGTGCCCATTGCACCCATGAGCCCAACAGCGTTGCGTTGATGGCCGGTGCCAACCTCTTTTTTCCAGAGGTCGGTTCCAGTCCGAGGGATGGCTGCCCGGATACGGGCAAGGGCCGCGGACGGACAATGGAGGCCTGCGCCGCCATGCTGACGGAGATGGACTGGGATCCGGAGAGACCGTCCAATTGCTTTGCACCTGGACTGCCGCCAAGTAGCGAGAAACCCTGAATCGTTTGCGGCTCGCATTGGCTGTTCTCGACGCTAACCGAGAAGCTGCTTATGGGGGGAGAGGCAAATGAGAATTAAATTCATTTTGATATCGATCCTTAGCATGTGGATTTTTCATGGCGCCCCAGTTCTTGCCGAGCCACAGGTGGTACGGTTGGGAACCTGGAAGACGGCCCAGACCATTCAGCCATTTTTTTATCAGCAGTTTCTACCGGCCCAGTATAAAACAAAGGTTTTCCCATTCACCAACCCGGCCGATCAAAAAACGGCTCTATTGGCGGGTAGCCTGGACATGTGCGGTACGACCCTGGCGCACGCGATTCATTCGGCTTCTTTGGGTCAGCCGGTCGTCATCGTCGCCGCCTTGTGTAATAAATGCTCTGCCTTGGTGGTCAAAAAGGGTGGTCCGGTCAAAAGCGTGGCTGATTTAAAAGGGCGCAAGATTGGATATGTGCCGGGCACCATGCACGAAATCTTGCTGCGTGAAACGCTCGGGCGCGATGGGTTGTCTGCCGAAACGGATGCTCGTTTGGTGCGGGTGGATTTTTTCGACATGGGCCTGGCTCTGGCACGCGGTCAAATCGACGCTTTCCTGTCCGGCGAGCCGTTTCCCACCCTTGCGGTCGAACAAGGCTATGGAGCGATTCTCTCCTACCCATACTACGGTGATGCCATTGGCAGCATCAATGCCGGCATGTTGGTCTCACGGGAAACGATCGAGAAGCATCCGGAGCTGGTTTTGGATATGGTCACGGCCCACGTACAGGCAACCGGCTATCTTTTAAGTCACCCGGCGGAATGGCTTCAGCGGGCCAGCGAATTTGGCACTCCCAGGGCGATTTTGGACAAAGCGGCAGCAAACATGGAGCTGGCCTGGTCAATGGACGAAGACTTCATCGCCCGAACCCGAGCGCTGGGCCAACGCATGCAGGCGCTCGGTACGATTCAGCAACAGCCAGATTATGACAACCTATTTGATTTGCGATTTGTGCGACAAGCCAGCAAACGGTTTCACCCGTAATCCTATCAAGTACCATTTGAGATCGAATTGGCGCTATCGCATCGGTTCAATCTCAGGCGGCGAATGACCGGAGGTCTTCTTGGTTAAACGCCTATACTGGAAAAGGGGACTGCCCTGGATCGTTCCACTGGGATGCCTGGTCCTTTGGCTGCTGGTCAGCAAGGGGCGGCTCGTTCCCGCTTATCTTTTGCCGCACCCCCTCGACGTATGCCGGGCAGCCTATGGATATGTTTTCGGGCAGATCGGGAGCCAGCCATTTGCCGGACGGTTCATCAATGATTTGCTCAATAGCCTGTTGCGCGTCTTGCTCGGATTTTCCCTGGCCGTCGTTGCGGGGATCCCCTTGGGAGTGCTTTCCGGTCGACTGCCGTTGATCAATCGCTTATTGAGTAACATGGTTAGCGCGATGCGGGCGGTGCCGGGTATCAGCTGGCTGCCCATGGCCATGGTTTGGTTTGGGATCGGTGTAAAGACGACTGTTTTTCTGGTCGCCATGGCCGCTTTTTTCCCGATCTACCTGAACAGCGCCGACGGCGCGCGGCAGATTAATCCTCGTTATTGTCAGGCCGGAGCCATGATGGGGGTGGGGCGCTGGCGAATAGTCGTTGGCATTCTACTGCCTTCGGCAATGCCGCAGATAATGACCGGACTGCGCTTGGGCATGGGCATTGCCTGGGCCTATTTGGTGCTAGGAGAGATGACTGGCGTGCCGGACGGCATGGGGGCGATGATCATGGATGCTCGCATGCTGGGACGACTCGACATCATCATTGTGGGGATGTTGATGATTGCCGCTTCCGGCCGCCTGTGTGATTTGCTTCTTTATCACGGCATGCGGTTTTGCTTTATGAGCGCTAGGAGAATGACATGATGGACGCCTGCCTGAATTTTGCCAGGCCGCCGCAAACGTCTCCTTTGCCGGTCAATATCCTGAGCGTTCATAACCTGACCAAATCGTTTATCGTTGATGGCGATCAGGTTTTCGTGCTTCGGCAATTGGATTTTACTGTCAATCGCGGTGAACTGATCTGCATTGTTGGCCCCAGTGGCTGTGGGAAAACAACGCTGCTGAATATCTTGGCCGGATTCACGCCCTCCACCGCCGGCAGCGTGTTGCTAAATGGGCGACCGGTGGCCAAACCGGGACCGGACCGCTGTGTGGTGTTTCAGGAGGATGCGCTTTTCCCCTGGCTTACGGTGGAAGAAAATATCGCTTTTGGCTTGCGGGGCGCCGACGCAAGGTCAGGGAAAACGTTGCGCGGATCATTGAGATGGTCGGACTTACCGACGTCCGTAACTATTTGCCAACAGCGATATCCGGAGGGATGAAACAACGGGTTGCCCTTGCGCGGGTGCTGATTTTAAAGCCGGAGGTCCTGTTGATGGACGAACCTTTCGGCGCGCTGGACGCTCAGGCGCGCTCGGAAATGCAGAACCTGCTGCTCCGGTTTTGGGAGCGGCTCTCCCAGACCATTTTATTTGTTACGCACGATATGCAGGAGCTGTAAAACTGGCCGATCGGGTACTGATAATCGGGAAAAAAAAGGGTCAGATAACGGATGATATGCCGATAGATTTGCCTCGCCCCCGAGAGGAACGTAGCCACTTGCTTACCCTTTCGCGAGTCCTCGTAGAAAAACTGCGATCGTAATTTCAATATCTTGGATTTCGCTCTTTGAAAAACGCATATTGGTAATTTCCGAGAAGGCGATGCTTCCTGCCAGCATTGCCGAATGCTATGAACTGTCGAATAGGTAATCGTAGGAATAGCAGTGCTTGGGAACCTCGAGAATTGTCAATATATCGCTTTGTAGCTCGGTGAGTTCGGAAACGAAGCCATAATTGTTACCATCGGGAAGACGCATTTCT
>NZ_BBCC01000009.1 GCF_001311845.1 Desulfosarcina cetonica JCM 12296
CGGCCCCGGCGACGCCCACCCCGGCCTCGGCCGGCAGCGGCCTGTTGGATCAGATCCTCGATGCCGGCACGCGTTGCCGGAAAAGGCCCCTGAATCCGGGCCGATATCCGACTGGGACCGTTTTCTCGATCAGGTGGTCGGCCCCTACCTGGTACCGGATATCGAAAAAGAGCAGGAGAAAATGGTTGCCGGGGTGGATCGCGCCATTGCCGGGATGATGAATGCGATCCTGCACCACCCCGATTTTCATAACCTGGAAGCCCGTTGGCGGGGATTGCGGTGGATCGTGCGTCGCCTGGAGACCGGCGAGCAGCTCCAGATCGATCTGTTGGATCTGACCCGGGCTGAATTTTCCGCCAGCCTTACCGGTAACGACGATCTGGCCGATACATCGATTTACAAAAAGCTGGCCACCGCTGGAGCGGCCGAAGGCGGCCAAACACCCTGGTCGCTGATGCTCGGCCTGTACGATTTTGCCAAGACCCGCGCCGACGCCGTGATCCTGGCCCGTGCCGGCGCTCTGGGACAGGCGCTGAACGCCGCCTTTGTCGCCGCCGCCGACGGTTCGGTCATCCATTGCCGCAACCTTGCCGAAGCACCGGACCCGGCGGACTGGACCGCTACGGCGACCGGGACCGATGCGCAGGCCTGGCAGGTGATGCGTGGATTATCCGAGGCGGCCTGGGTCGGGTTGGCCATGCCGCGTTTTCTCATCCGGCTGCCCTATGGCGTGGACACCGATCCGGTGGACGCCTTCGATTTCGAGGAAATGCCGGAAACGCCGATTCACGAAAACTATCTTTGGGCGCACCCGGCGTTTGCCGTGGCACTGGTCATGGGGCGCAGTTTCGCCCAATCCGGATGGCATTTCATGCACCACCTGGAAAACCACATCGCGGGCTTGCCGCTGCATGTTTACACCAGCGACGGTGAAAGGACATTATCCCCTTGCTGTGAGGTGCCGCTGGGCGAGCGGGCCCTGCAGCAAATGATCGCATCCGGCGTCCTGCCCCTGATCGGCCTGCAGGGGCGGGATCAGGCGGTGCTGCCCAGGTTGAGGTCGCTGGCTATGTCCGATACGCCTTTGGCCGGGCCGTGGTGATGCCTTCGCCGGCGCCGGCGGGGAGACTCTTGAAATGGGCGCCGAGAGATTCCTCAATGAACGGATAACTACCCGATGTTTCAATAAATGGCCAAAGGCTGAGGTTGACAAGAAAAGGGACGCCTGCTACATTGAGACTCAATTTTGCAATTCCACCGTTAACTGCTTTTATCCCCGTCGGGTGCGGGTAACCGAGGCAAAAAAGCAGTTGCCTGTCTTTTGGGGAACCGTTTTCCGACCGCAATCCATCCCGGTACACGCCGGTGATGGGTTTTTGCCAACTGTTCAATAAAAACGACCGATCCTGGTCAGCGTTTCCGGACGAAAAACCTTTCCGGAACAGTCGAGGACCTTTCATGAGCATCGCACCGGACAATCGTTTTATCACCGTTGAAACGCCCTTTGGCCCTGATGTTCTGGCCATCATCGGGTATCATGGGGGCGAAACCATTTCAGAGGGGTTCCGCTTCGAACTGGATCTGTTCAGCGAGGATCCCGATTTGGCGTTCGAGGAAATCGTTGGCAAACGGATCACCATCATCGTCTCCATGCGGGATGACCGGACACGCTATATCAACGGTATTGTGGCGTCCTTCGAGCATGGCCATCGGACCACGGAAAAGGAACAGGGGCTCGGCGGGCATGCATTCTACCATGCCACCATCGTGCCCTGGTCCTGGATGCTTGGCATGTGGACCAATAACCGCATCTTCCAGGAAAAGACCGTCAAGGAGATTGTCGATCAGGTCTTTGCCGATCGGGGGTTCATTGACCGCGAATGGAAGCTTGGCCAAACGCTGAATAAGCGAACCTATTGTGTGCAATACGACGAGACGGACCTCAACTTTGTCTCGCGACTGCTGGAGGAAGAGGGGATTCATTACTATTTTCGCCACGAGAAGAGCCGCCATGTGATGGTCCTGTCCGACGCTTCCGATAAAAGCGATGCCTGCGAGGGCCATGAAACGGCCCGGTTTCACGCCAGCCGCACGGAATTGTTGGATGAAGATTTCATCGAGCAATTGACCTGCGCACGCAACATCACCCCCACCCAGTATACCCTGACCGACTATAATTTCGAATCCCCCAATGCCAATTTGCTGGTCAGCACCAACACCCAGAAGGACCAGACCCATGCCGTGGACGGGCAGCGTGAGATCTATGCCTATCCGGGGAATTACATGGAGTACAACGACGGCGAACGCTATGGCAAGCTGCGCATGGAGGCCGAGGAAGTGGGGATCACGGCCATCAAGGGCGCAAGCCTGTGCCGGGGGTTTTGCGCCGGATACCAATTCCAGCTGGACGGTTACGGTCGCAGCGAGATGAACGGGATGAATTTACTGCTGGTATCGGTGGACCACCGGGCCCGGCAGGGATGGGAGGAACTCGGGGATGCCTATGACCAGGAATACCGTAATACGTTTACCTGCATCCCTGCCGACGTGCCCTTCCGGCCACCGCAAAGGAGCCGCAGGCCACGCATCAGGGGGGTTCAGACCGCCGTCGTGGTTGGCCCTTCGGGTGAGGAAATCAATACCGATGAACATGGCCGCATCAAGGTGCAGTTTCACTGGGACCGGGAGGGCAAACGGGACGACAAGAGCTCCTGCTGGATCCGCGTGAGCCAGACCTGGGCCGCCGGCAGTTGGGGGGCGGTGTTCATCCCGCGCATCGGGCAAGAGGTGATCGTCGAATTCATCGAAGGCGATCCGGACCGGCCGATCATTACCGGATGTGTCTACAATGGCAATAACAAGCCGCCCTATGGGCTGCCGGCCGAAAAGACCAAGAGCACGATCAAGTCCAACTCCTCAAAGGGGGGCGGTGGTTACAACGAGTTTCGCTTCGAGGACAAGAAGGGCGAAGAGGAGGTCTATCTCCAGGGTGAGAAGGACTGGAACATCCTGATCAAGAACAACAAGGGCCAGACCATCGGGAACGATGAAACCATGAGTGTCGGCCACGACCGCACCAAAACGGTGGGCAACAACCAAAGCGAGACGATCGGTGTCAACAAGACCATCTCCGTGGGCAGCAACCATTCCGAGGCTGTGGGCTCCAATATGTCCCAGACCGTCGGGGTCAACAAGGCCGAAACCATTGGGGCGGCCAAGGAGCTGACCATTGGCGCCGCCTACCAGGTCTCGGTCGGCGCGGCCATGAACGAAACCGTTGGGGCGGCCAAGGCCGAAGAGATCGGCGCGGCCAAATCGGTCCTCGTCGGTAAGGACAGCAGTGAATCCATTGGCAGTAACAAGTCCGTGGACGCCGCCAAGGATATTTCCGAGTCGGCGGGCAAGAACATCACCATCAACTCGGGAGAAAAGATGTCCCTGACGGCCGGCGACGATTTTTCGTTGGCGGGCAAGAAGAAGGGCGTGATCGATATAAAGGATCAGTTGACCATCAAGGTCGGCAAGGCCACGATCACCCTGAAGAAGAACGGTGACATCACGCTCTCGGGGGCGAAGATCAACATCAAGGGCTCCGGTAACATCACCATCAAGGGGTCCAAGATACTGGAGAACTGATATGGCAGGGTCGGTAGCGGAAAAAGTCAGTCCCTTGGGGCGCGTGCCGCAGATTAGCGGCATCAAAACCGGAACGATCGATCGCATCGATGAAACGGGATCCGTCTGGGTGGACTTTCCCGGAAATTTGACCGGGGGGCCGGTGAAGGCCCGTCTGACCGCCGGCGTGGTCGGGCACCTGCACACGGCCGACAGGGATAACCTGCCGCCGGTGATGCTGGCCTTTGAGGAGAATGATCCCGGACGGCCGTTGATCGTGGACCTGATCTGCGACACGCTGGCAGCGCCGCCGCCGGCAATCGGTGTCCGGCGCAACGATCTGGACGAGGTGCGTATCGACGGCGAGACGGTGACCTTTGATGCCAATAAAGAGATTGTCCTGCGCTGTGGCAAGGCCAGTATCACCTTGACCCGCGCCGGCAAGGTGCTGATTCGCGGCGCGTATCTGCTCAACCGGTCATCGGGGGTGAATCGGATCAAGGGCGGGTCGGTGCAGATCAACTAGTGCCCATCCGGAAATGGCCAATTTGTCCGATATCTGCGTTGCCCGAAAAATTTTATCCTCGGAATATCAACCATATGCCTCCGGTAAAATTTTTCGGGCGCCTTGATCTCGACCCAATTTGCCTATTTCTGGATGGGCACTGACTAAAAGATTATTTCCGTATAGGGACGGACCGGAGCAAAACGATGCGGCTGGACAATGTCACGGACATGGTGGCGGGATATACGATGGGCATGAAACCCGACGGCCGGGAACTGTTGGTGGTCTGCGTCAAGGCGACCTACGATTTCCCGAATAGCGGCGAGGTGCCCCGATTGTCCAAGAATCAGCTGCCGTTGGTGCAGGCCGACACCTTTACCGGAGATCCCGCCTGTCGGCACCCCTGGTTGAAAGCGACTACGCCTACTTCAAGCCTCGTTGCGATATCCTGCTCAACGGTGCGGCCCATGCTCCCCATCGCCAACCGGTGCGCAGGGTGCCGGTGAGTCTGCAATTCGGCAGCATGCAAAAATCCTTTGTGGTCGTGGGGGATCGCTTTTGGCAAAATGGCCTGCTATCCCTTGGAACGACTCCGCCGCGTCCATTTATTACCCTGCCGATTACCTATGACCGTGCTTTCGGTGGGGTGGATCGCATTCCTGCGGATCCTGCAAAACACGTTGCCATGATGGAAAATCCCGTGGGCGTGGGGTTCCACCAGCATCTGGATTCCCGTTTGATCGACGGGAACCCCCTGCCCAACACCGAGGCGGTCAATCAGCCGATTAAAAACCCAACGGCGAATACCGTCCCATGTCCTTCGGGCCCATCGGCCGCGGGTGGCAGCCGCGCGCGGCCCTGGCCGGTACTTATGACCAGGAATGGCTGGACAACGTCTTCCCCTTCCTGCCGGCCGATTTTGACGAAGCCTATTTCCAGGCCGCACCCGTCGATCAACAGGTGCCTTATCCAACTGGTGGCGAGCCGGTGGCACTGATGAACCTGACCGACCAGGAACGGTTTTGGTTTCCTTTCCCCAAGGTCAATGCGATGGTCTGGTTTTTCCGCAAAAATGGCGAGGAGGCCGAAAACCTGGCCGTGGTGGATACCGTGGTGATCGAGCCGGAATTGAAGCGCTTCAGCGTCACCTGCCGGACCGCGTTGCCCCTCAAGCGTAACATGCTGGAAATGGAACTGGTGGTTGTGGGACGTGATCCTCATGACTTGGAACGCGCTCGATCGCGTGAGGAACCGGTTTTCCCGCTGATCGATATGGACAATGAGGACGACGATGAAGCCCAGGAGGACCGCTAAATGGTTGCCGTCGCGGTGGATGCCTGTGGAATGGTGTCATCGGTCGGACTCAGCGCGCCGGCCGCCTGCGCGGCGGTTCGTTGCGGCTTGACCAACGTTTCCGAGACGCGCTTCATGGACGGCACCGGTAACTGGATCATGGCGGCCCAGGTGCCTCTGGAAGAGCCTGGCGGGGGCGTACCAAACTGCTGAAAATGGCTGCTGGTGCCATCCGCGAATGTATCCTGGATTTGAAGCCGACCGATCTGGCCCATACGGCCCTTTTGCTCTGCGTGGCGGAAAGGGAACGGCCGGGGAGAACCGCTGGCATCGACAACCTGCTACTGGCCGAGGTTCAGGAAGACCTGGGTGTCCAATTCCATTCTTCCTCTACCCTGATTGCCGAGGGCAAAGTCGGCGGTGCCAGTGCTATCCAGACGGCCATCGACCTCTTGACTCGCGCCGGAATGCGCTACTGCATTGTTGCCGGGACGGACAGTTACCTGACCGCCGGTACGCTAAGCGGGCTGGAAGAGAATCAGCGTCTTCTCACCGACAGCAATTCCGACGGCTTCATTCCCGGCGAGGCCGCCGCTGCTGTACGATTGGCCTTGAAGGCCAATGCCCCCACTGCCCCTGTCACCATCACCGGCATCGGGTTTGGCAGTGAGAAGGCAACCATTGTTTCGGAGGAACCGTTGCGAGCGGACGGTATGGTTGCCGCCATCAAAAGTGCCCTCGCCATGGCCGGATGCGACATGGGTGCGCTGGATTTTCGTATCTGCGACCTAAGCGGCGAACAGTATGGTTTCAAGGAAGCGGCCCTGGCGCTGACCCGTCTGCTGCGGGTCAGGAAAGAAGAATTCGATATCTGGCATCCGGCTGAATGTATTGGCGAGACCGGTGCGGCCATCGTGCCCGTGGTGCTGTGCGTGGCTGCTGCTGCCTTAAAAAAAGCTACGCCAAAGGAAACGGTATTCTCTGCCATTTTGCAAACGATGCCTCCCAACGGGCCGCCATCATCGTCAACCGGAGCTGAAAGGAACGGATTAATGGGAAATAATGTCTTCGCCAACGGCAGGGAGATTTCCTGCAAAGCCGCTGACGGCAAGGCGCTGGCCGCTTTCCCCGATGTCTGTTTCACCCCGCCGCAAACACCGGCCACTCCACCAGGCGTGCCGATTCCTTACCCGAACAATGCCTTTGCTTCGGATGCGACCAAGGGCAGCAAGAAGGTCAAGATCTCGGGCAAGGAAGTGATGCTCAAAAATAAGTCCTACTTTAAAACATCCTCCGGCGATGAAGCCGGTTCTGCGCCGAAAAAAGGCGTCGTTACCAGTAAGACCAAAGGGAAGGCTTTTTTCACCGTATGGTCCATGGATGTCAAGGTTGAGGGACAAAATGTCGTTCGGCACTTAGATCTGACGACGCATAATCATGGCTCCTTTCCATCAAATACGACGCCCTGGCCATATGCGGACAGCATGGCTTTCGCCGCAGGCGGCCCATGCGCCGGAATCAGTCAGGATTTTAAATTGGTGCCTTACAAAAGCAAAGATGAATCCGGTGAAAAAACACTTAGTTGCGGTCGAAAAAGTCCACCGATGACGGGGCATCATCTTATCCCGGGAAGATGTCTGCGAACCCGGACAACCGCGGGGGGGAACCCGGCTTATGCAAAAGGCTGCAGCCATGACAATGCTCCGTGCGTATGCGTCAACAATGAAAACCAGTATGATGGGACCCACCGGGATTGTCATTCGGTATTCGATCCCATCGAATATGGTGAAGCTCAAAAATCCCCGAAGGGGAAAATGACCTATAAAAAGGCCAGAGACGCTGCGGCGAAATCTGCTGCCGGGGTGAATGGTGGAAAGGAACCCACACAAAAGCAACAGGATTGCATCAAGGCGCAACTGGACAACTATTATAAAAATTGCCTGAAGAACAAAGATGGTTCCATTAGTCAAAATGCCCAACTCAATGCTCAGGAAGATCGGGCGGGGCTGGTACTTGATAAGCTGGATTCGGCCGGTAACGTTGGGTTCTAAGGAGCATTTTTATGAAAAAAAAGAGAAAACTGGGAGCACTCTATTTTACCGGTCTGGATATTGTAGACGATGATATTGTCGTCCTTACCGGTCATTACTACGCCCTGGAAAATACGGACGACGAGCGAACGGCATTTCTTTCTTTCAACAAAGGTGTTTGGGGGAGCCTAAACGTATCGGGTATTTCGCATGCCATACGATTCAAGCCAGGATCGAAGACGATCAAGAGAGAATGCCTTCTTCTTGAACGAAATCGTGGGTTGTACCGTATCGCCACGGCAACGGATGTGAAATTTGAAAGAATTGCCGAGAAAAGGGACGGCTTCTTGATGGATCTGCGGCAGATCGCAGGCCATTGGTATGCAGTTGGCGGACATCATCAAGTCCATGTGGAACAGAACGGCCATTGGACGCCTTTCGATAACGGCATTTACGTTCCCGGTGAAGCGGGCGAAGCCAAAATCCTTCTTGGCATTGATGGCCTTTCGCAGGATGACATATATGCCGTTGGTTTGAATGGCGTGATTTTTCATTATGACGGCGTCTCGTGGAAGCTGATGGATTCACCCACCAACCTCGGTCTGCAGCGGGTTCTTTGTATAAACAAAGACGAAGTCTATCTTTGTGGAAATGGAAACGGCCTTTACAGAGGATCCAAGAATACGTGGGTACCGCTTACCGATCCGGATAAATCCGTTACCTTTTGGGATATGGAAAGTTTTCAAGGGGAGGTGTATGCGTGCACCAAGGAGGCATTGTTTAAAATAAAAAACGATCAGCTGTCAAAGGTCGATATACCATTGGACGGTCCACTGGCTTTCTATCGCATGGCATCGAATAAGTCTCAGTTGTGGGCCTGCGGCAACGAATGCCTTTTGAGATATGATGGTAAGCGTTGGAAACAATATGCTTTTATCGACAACCAATAAATGATAGGGGTGACAATCCCATATCAATGATATGAGAAGTTCCATTTCGAAAGTGAAGAAGAAAGATGCCCACCATTCGAATGATCATTGAACAGCATGCCGAGGAGGTGGCCTTCAACTGGATCCTTCGTAATGGTGCCGTATCTGAACCCCATTACGATCTGTCCGATCTGGCCCATCTGGACGGCAGCGTCGAAGCCAACCTGGATGGCCTACGCATTGCCGGCGCGGATGGATGGGAGATCTGCCAAGCGGCCATGGCGCTTGAGGAGGCGGGGGAGATCTTTACCGCCGGCGTAATGGCCTTCGAATCCCTGGACCCCGATCGCATGGACAGCATGCTGGCGGCCGTGGAGATGGAGACCGATCTCCAGCGCGCCCTGGTTTCCGCCCTGGGTTGGATCGACTTCGACCGCATTGCCGAGCCGGCCCGTCGGCTCATGGAGGCCGATTTGCCCTTTTTACGGCTCATCGGCTTGGGTGCTTTCGGCGTACACCGCCAACCGCCCGGTCCCTTGCTGGCCCGCCTGGTCCAGGATCCGGATGAAACAGTAAGGGCCAGGGCGCTCAAGGCCGTCGGCGAACTCGGTCGTAGCGAACTTCTCGCCTTGCTGGCCGACCACCTGAAGGATGAGGACGCGAAGTGCCGTTTTTATGCCGCCTGGTCGGCCACGCTGCTGAACGACCCGTCAGGCTTGCGGGCTTTGCAGGCCCTTGCCGAAAGCGCGAGCCCCTATGCCGCCGAGGCGTGTCTTATCGCCGTCCGCAGCCTGCCGATCCAGGATGCCGCCCGCTGGCTGGAACGGATATGGCGGCAACCGCACAAGCGGCATCAACGGATGGCCGCGATGGGTGCGATGGGTGATCCGGCGGGCATTCCATTTTTGCTCGAACAGATGCACATCCCGGATCTGGCCAGGCCGGCCGGAGAGGCGTTTTCCATGATAACCGGGGTGGACCTGGCCTTTGACGACCTGGAGACGGATGCGCCGGAAGGGTTTGCGGCGGGGCCTACGGAAGATCCGGCCGACGAGAACGTGGCCATGGACCCGGATGAGGATCTGCCCTGGCCGGCCCCGGATTTGATTGAAGCATGGTGGGCTGCGAACAAGGGGCAATTCACAGCAGGCACCCGCTATTTTCTGGGACGTCCGATGACCGATGAGGCCCTTCAGGCTGCCCTTAAGACCGCTTACCAGCGCCAGCGTATCGCTGCCGCCATGGAATTGGCCATCCGTCATCCCGGCAGGCCGCTGTTCGCCTGGCGGGCGCCGGGATACCGACAGAAAAAATCCTCGGTGTGGGGTAGGGGGCTCCCCGACCGGACGTCGAGACCCATGGAACCATTGAGCCGACCGTGACCATGAACGCATCCGCACCTGCTGTCCTGCGCATCACCCTTGCCCAGGGAACATCCCTCGAATTCAACCAACCCTTTACCATCGGCCGCCATTCGGCGTGCGCGGTCTGTATTCCGGAGAGCGTGGTCAGCCGCCGGCACGCCGATGTTTTCTGGGAAGAGGGGCAATGGTGGATCCAGGATCGGCAGAGTGCCAATGGCATTTTTATCGACGGCCAGCGCATCGAACGGGCGGTGCTTTTTGGCACCGGACAGATCCGCCTGGGCGCCGCCGGGCCGCTGCTGGCCTTCGACGTGTTGCGCGCCGAAGTGACTCCGGTAATGCCAGTACCACCGGATCCCCCCAAAAGGCCTGAAAGCCCGGCCACGACGCATGCCACAACCGTTCAGCTCGACCTGGACCATTACAAGGAACACTATTTCGGCAAAACCCTTGACCAGACCGCCGGTGAACACACGATCATGGTCCGCCGGGCCTTTGCGAGGTGCAGAAGCGCCAGCGCCTGACCTATGGTGTCATCATCGGTGTCGTGGTCATGCTATTAATCGTCACCGGGGCCGTTGCCTGGTATAAACACAGCCAAATCACGGCCCAGCGCAAACTGGCCGCCGAAATTTTTTATACCATGCGCGGCCTTGAGATCGACCTGATCAAACTGCGCATGGACGCCGAGCAGCGCAAGTCCGAGGCCGCCGGCAAGCAGATCCGCGAGGCCAAGGCGCGCAAGCAGAAGCTCGAGGAGAGCTATGGCCGGTATGTGGACAGCCTCGGCATCTATGGCGAGGGGTTGAGCGAGCAGGAAAAGACCATCATGCGCATGGCCCACCGCTTCGGCGAATGCGAGATCAACATGCCCAAGGGGTTCGTGGCCGAGGTTTCCGAATACATCCAGAAATGGAAGTCCAGCAAGCGATTCCCACGGGTCATTCATCGGGCCATCGAGATGGGATACATTCCCACGATTGTATCCGACTTGCGCGATGAAGACCTTCCCATTCAGTTTTTTTACCTGGCCGTACAGGAAAGCAACCTGGATCCGGATGCCGTCGGACCGGCCACCCGCTTCGGCTATGCCAAGGGCATGTGGCAGTTCATTCCCTCCACCGCAGAGAAATATGGGCTGCGCGTCGGTCCATGGAAGGACGATGGGATCATGGATCCCGAGGACGAGCGCCATGACTTCGAAAAATCGACCCGGGCCGCCGCCAGCTATCTACGGGATATTTATACCACGGATGCTCAGGCTTCGGGATTGCTGGTCATGGCGTCCTACAACTGGGGGGAGCGGCGCGTGATCAAGCTGATCCAGACCCTGCCGGAAGACCCCAGGGAACGCAACTTCTGGAAGCTGATCACCACCTATCGGGACAAAATCCCGGACGAAACCTACAATTATGTGTTCTACATCTTCACCGCCGCCGTCATCGGTGAGAATCCCCGGCTTTTCGGATTTGATTTCGACAACCCCCTGGCATCGGCGGAGCCGTAAATGGGGTGTCAAACCGTTGGGTGATGCCGGTGATTCCTGCTTCCCGTAGGAAGGATTATTTGAAAAAACTCTTGAACAGGGATTTCGATTTCTGACGGGGCACCGAGGGCGCGCTGTCGAAGTCCGGGGCGTTGGGGTCCACATCGGTCTTCTCCAGCGGCTCGGCCGTTGGGTCCTGGACTTCTGCCAGGCGTCCACCACCAAGGAACCTGAATTTGGGTCCCTGGCTGGTCAAGGCCAGTTCCGCACCCTGGGCCAGGGCCATCTGCAAGCCCACCGGTCGCCCATTGATGCAGACCATGTTTCGCCCGGTCAAGTCCTTCACGTAGTACTCTCCCTCACTGAAAAAGATCTGGACATGACGCCCGGCGAGGGCATTGTTGTCAATGACAAATTCGCATGTCGGATCGGTCCCGACGGTAACCGGTAACAGGTTGAAGGATTGCAGGGTCGGACCGTATTGAATGACCAGCGGTGCCGTGGTGCTGACGCTCGGTTCCTGCATGGCAGGACCGACGGTAAGCCTGGCGTCGGGTGGCGGTAGCGACTCCTGGGGGGGGGCTGCCGGTGCATGTGACGCGGGCGGAGCGGGAACGGATTGCGGCGATGGCGCTTGAGGGGGGGCAGGCGTGGAAAGCGCGGGCGATGCGGCCGGAATCCGGCTGGTTTCGATCTTGGTCAGAAAGCTGGCTTTGGGGCCGTTTTCGGAAAAGGTGATTACATCACCATCCCGCAGATAGACGTCGGCGATGCGTTTTCCGTTTACATAGGTGCCATTGGTGCTGGTGTCGATGATGCGAAAGCGGTTTCCCTGGCGTTCGACCCGGGCATGCCGCCGCGAGATCGTGGTCAGGTCCTTGTCAAAACGAACCTCACAGGACGGGTGCCGCCCGATTTGAACGGGAAACTGTGAAAAATCCTGAATTTGCCCTTTTAACGGGCCCTGGATGTGAATCAATTGAATGGTGATATCCGGCATCTGGGGCATGTTAACCCACCTGCAGCGCTTTTCTTTGAAAGCCCAAAAGGGCCTGTCGGGTTGAAATTGAAGTGACTATAGCCGTAAAGGGCCGGTTGGTTCAAGGGAATTTCTTCCAAGGGATGTGCGTCAATCCGACCCCCGCTTGATCATCTCCAGCCGTTCATCCAGCTGCCGGGCCTTTTTCAGGTTCTGGCTGACATCCTTGTAGCCGGGATCCACGGCGACGACTTTTTGCCATTCGGCAATGGCCTGCTTGAGTTCCTGTTTGCCAAAATAGACAATTCCCTGGTTGTAGTGGTAGGCCTTGTACGTTTCCACACTTTTTTGAATATTTTCCTGGCACGCCTGACAATCCGGGTTCACGGCCAGGGCGTTTTCAAAATTGTTTTTGGCGGCCAGGTAATCTTTTCTGTCATATAGGGTTAGCGCCTTTTGGTAATAGGCTTGAGACATCACCTGACGGATTTTTCCGTTTTCGGGATCCACCGCAGCGGCCTGCTTGAGTGTGGTGATGGCGTTGTCGAATTTTTTTTGTTGCAGGTGCGTTTGCCCCGCGGCGATTAAACCTTCGGATTCTCCGCGGCGGCATTGCTCGAGCAGCTCGCGGCATTGCTGGCAGGTTGCATCGTAATCCAGAGCCGTGGTGAGGGCGCCCTTGGCGTCCTTGAATCGGCCTGCGGACAGGTGTTGCCGTCCCACTTCCGTATAGGCGCGTGACAGATAGGACGTCGTGGTCGTGTCTTGCGGGTCGGCATCATGAACTTTCTCCAGTTCGGTGATGGCGCCCTTAAATTTGTTGGCGTTGAAAAGCGCGATGCCGGCCTTGCGGTACTCGACCATGGGATCGTCCGGCGTAGCGGGTGGCGGCATGGTGGATGGCGGTGTTGCGGGTGGTGCTGTGGGCGCCGGCGGCTCGTGCTCGGCTGGCTTTGCCACTGGCACTTGCGATCGCTCACGCGGGGCGGGCCGATCTTCGAGTCGCGGCACTTTCACATGTTGACTGATCCGCCTCAAATCTTCCAAAGAAACGCCTTCGATCACCGGAATCATGATTTTTTGCCCCACTCTGACCTGTGTGGCATCGGCCATGTTATTGAAGTTGGCAATGTGAGGGTATTTGCGGTAATCGCCATAGTATTTGATTGCCAGTTTTGAGATGCTTTCCCCGGGCGCGATCGTATGCATGATATACGCGCCGTCACCGGTTGCCGATCGGCCTTGCAGCATGGCGGCGGCATCCGTATGTTCCGGACGATAATACAGCGCCTTCATGAATTCTTTTTTGGCCAGGTCCCATTTGCCTTTGTCGCGAAATTGCAGACCGGCCCGGTAATGTGCATCGGCCAATCGCGTCAACCGGGCTTCAATGCGCACGATGGCGTCATTGACAGGCGCAAGGTGGGGGTCGATGGTTTGTGCCAACTTGTATTGCTCGAGTGCCTCGACCCAATGGTTTTGACTTTCAAACGCCTGTGCCTTTTCGATATACGTGTTGGCCTGCTGGTCGGCATCCCGGGAGACCGCTGCCTGACATCCCAGAAGAAACAGCAGCATCAGGATCCCACCAAGCGATAAGCATTTGTGTTTCATGGCAAACTCACTTTGCTCAAAATTTGGTGAACGTTTTTAGCCGGGCGCTGAACAGACCCATGTCACGTTTGAGGATCTGATCTCGCCGGACCGTAAAGGGATCGGCGAAAAACGGGTTGCTACCGCGATCTACGGTCATGCCCATTTGATAGCCGGCCTGCCGTGAAAGTGAAACAACAGCCGGGTTGCGTCGACCGAAAGGGTAAGCAAACGCGATCGTGTCCTGGTTCAACGCCTTGTCGATGATCTGTTTGGAATGGATAATTTCACGTTGTAATCGGATCATGTAAGCATGCCGGTCTTCGCCGTTTTTCGGCTTGGAAAGATCGCTGTGGGCAATGGAGTGAGAGCCGATGGTAAACCCCTCGCGCTTGAGTTCACGCAACTGATCCCAGGTGATCGCCTGGCGGGATACGCCCACGTAATCGGTGTAGATGAACAGGGTCGCGGTGAAACCGTATTTTTTCAGCAATGGATATGCCACGTCAAATGTGGATCGGTAGCCGTCATCCATGGTGATCATGACGGCTTTTTTCGGTATTGCCCGGCGATACTGCAAAAAGTCCAACAACGCGTCAGCGCCAATAACGCGGTAACCATTTGTCTTGAGGTAGCGCAATTGGCGCTCAAAAATATCCGCGGGCATGCACAGGGACGAATCACAAGTCTTGGCAAAGCGGTGATAGCACAGGATCGGGACCGATTGATAGCCGTTTTCGCCGATGCCGGCACGATTGGCGATCGTCAATGGAACCACCACAAGCTGCTGCGGCGTGAATGCCGCCTTTGGGTTGGCGTCCTCGATCATCCAGGCCAGCCCTGCATCCCCCAAGTATTTGGCTGCCAACATGGCGGGGGTCTCGCCCGGTTGAAAGCGATGCAGGACCCGTTCGGATGATCGATAGACCGTGGAACCCGGCAGCGGTCCGATGCCCACCGGGCCGGCACAACCGGCAAGAACGGCCATACCGATCAGGGCGAGCGATACACCGCGGTAAGCGCGGCCGTAATGTGAGCCGTACAGGGCCATCTTCGTTGCTCCGGAATCAGTCGAGGCGATCGGCAAGCACCAAGACAATCTTGATGGATTCGTAAAAAGCCCGATATCGGCGTTACGCGTATCCTTCGTCATTGCGGAGTACGCTAAGTACACCTCATTCCTCAGGATTCGCAAGCCTTGATCTCGGGCTTTTTACGAATCCATCGGAAATGCGACTTTTTACGCGTTCATCAATCATATAAAAAGACGCGCGTTGTTTTATCTTTCAAGAATATCTTTACTTTATCTATCATAGGGTGCGGTCGAATTCAATAGCGGCAATAGGTATCCGGGCTACCGCCATGACATCCGCACAGCCGGACAGGGACTTGTCGCAATCCCTTTTGGGACAAGATAAGATCCTTGACAATCCATTGGTATTATTGTAATTTTAATCAAAACGGGGAAAATTGAGCCATTTTATGGGATTCAGGAGGAAGACGGGAGTGGTCATTCCTGCGGACGCTCCCGCAATGATTCCGGACAACAACCGCCCCTCCAACGGATCACTTGGAAGTGAAAAGGAGCTTCGACGTGAGCAACCGGCCTCACCCCGGCGTCATCCATAAAAGCCGGTGGTTCACCTGCCTGTTGGTGTGGTGGGTCATCGCTGTTCTGGTTTACTTCCTGCTTGCCGCAAAAGCAGACCGGTTGACCCAGCGGGTCATCGCCTCCGGCATCCAAACGGTTGGGACCTATGCCGGGAAAGCCGCGTTACCCCTGCTCGAACATGACATCCAGGCGCTCACCCGATTGGCCCAGGAGCTTGGCCGTCTCCATGGGGTGCTCAATGTGTTCATCATCGATCATAAGTATAAAATCATCACCTTCGCTGATGTCGACCGGTTGCTGCCAATGCCATCCGCATCGGTGGATCGACAGGATAACGTCACTTACCGGCCCTGTCGTCTGCTGGACGGGACCTCGGCGATCTGTTTCTCCGCGGATATCCTTTACGCGGATACGAAGATCGGCGAAGTCCTGATGGCCAAGGATACCAACGCCGTTGGGGCTTGGCGCACGGCTTTTTTTCTCACGGCACTGGTTTCATTTCTGCTGATGGGGGGCATCCTGCTGGTAATGGATTTTCGAGGGATACGGCCGTTGGTGATGGCGACCCGCGACCAGCTGCGTGCCTGGTCCGGTGGCAGGGCGGCCGGAACGGATGGGGGGGAAATCATGGTCTGTCCGCTGTGCGGTTGCCAGAACCCATTGAACCAAACCTCTCTGGCTGACGGCAACCCACCATTCCACCCCATTGACCATTCGGCAACCCGCCGCGTCAAAACGGTGCCGGCGGAATCTACCCGCGTCGTGACCCTGAGTGAAATGTGCCTTCGCGGCGACTTGGACTGGCTGCGTCGAAAAATCTATCTGCGTTGTGTTGATATCATCAAAACGTTGACCGACGCGCAAGGCCGCTCCCGAGCCCGGCACCCTGCAGAAGGCAGCAAGGAAACGTAGCATGACAGTCGGTGATAAAACCATAACAACCCTGATGTGGATAAAGCAACTCTCCACAACGACATCTCACACCATCGCCGAAAAGGTAAACACATTCATGTCCGGATCGTTGGTCAGACGCCATACGCTCATCGCCATCGCCATATGGATGCTTTTGAATCTGACGACGGTTTTTCTTTTTCAGACCCAAATCGATAACACCCGCGAGGCCTTTTACAATCGCGGTGTCAATTTGATCCTGAGGGTTGCCGGCAAGAGTGGCGCGCCGATTCTATCCTCCGATTTGCTTGAGCTGAATGTTGCCATTCGCGAAATGATGGAGATGCCGGAGACTCAGTTTGCCGCCATTACCGACCACCAGGGAAAGATCCTCGCCCACTCGGCGTCGGCCAGGATCGGGGGCGAGGTGGCGAAGCTGGATGGGGAAAGTCCCCTGGAGACGATCCGGGGGGTTCAGATCGTCTCCGGACGGTTGCGCGAGGGCATGCCGATCATTTTATTCCGCAGCGATGTCACTTACGCCGGCGTGAGGATTGGTGGCGTATCGATCGGCTGGAAGGGGCGGAACCTGGCGACCCAACTTCACGCCCTGCGTTGGAACATGTTCCTGCTGATGGGGATCAGCGCCGTCATCATCGCCGTCATCCTTTTTTTTGTGGAACGGACCATCCGTATTCGCAAGCGCAAGCAGGTGCAAGCCATGCAGGGTATGACCCGTATCGGGCCTTATGTATTGACGCGCAAAATCGCTCAGGGTGGGATGGCGGAGCTCTATCAGGCCGACTATCTGCGGGAGGATGGATTCCGCAAGACGGTGGCGGTAAAAAAGGTGCTTCCCCATCTGGCCGATAACCGCGATTTTATTGACATGTTCATCCGTGAAGCCCGCCTGGCGGCTTTGTTGCAACATCCCAACGTGGTCCAGATCGCCGATTTCGGGAAGATCCAAAATAGCTACTTTATCGCCATGGAGTATGTGGTAGGCAAGAACCTGGCCGAGATCATGGGGGCATTGAAAAAAGGACTCGCGGTGGACATGGCTGTTTTTCTGATTTTGAAAATCAGCACCGGGTTGCACTATTCCCATACCCGCAGGGATGACCGGACCGGTAAACCGCTGAACATCATCCACCGCGATATCAGTCCCCAGAATATTCTGATCTCCCTGAACGGAGAGGTCAAGCTCAGTGATTTCGGGATCTCCAAGGCCAGTTCCGAGCCCTCTCTGACCCAGGCGGGAGTGATCAAGGGCAAGCTCTCCTACCTTTCTCCCGAACAGGCCATGGGCCAGGAAGCGACCCACCAGGTCGATATCTATGCCCTCGGTTTGGTTTTTTATGAGATTCTGTCCGGTGAACGCCTGTATCGTTTCAGTAACGATATCGAGGCGATCCGGACGATCCCGAACCTGACGATTCCACCCATCATCGACCGGAGACCGGACATCCCCCAGGGTTTGAATGACATTGTCATGCGTTGTCTGGAAAAATCCACCGCAAAGCGGTATCAAACAGCAAGTGCACTGCATGAGGACCTGCTGGAACTAAAGAATCAAATGGGATTCACCTTTGATGATTCAGATATGGCATTTTTCATGCAGGCTAATTTCGGGAGCCCGGATACCGGAAGTATTGTCCAAGACCCTCATCCATCGCCGAAGGAATAAAAACAGAACGGGTCACTTGTGCCAACCGGGAGTGAAAGGTCAATTCAGGTGCTACAGAATTTACCGACGATCATGTATCATGGAATGACGGATGTCGGGAATGTCCGCAGCAATAATGAGGACGTGTTCCACATCAACGAGGCTTCTCGATATTGCCTGGTTGCCGATGGTATGGGCGGGGCTGCTGCCGGGGAAGTGGCCAGCCGGATTTTTGCCGAGACGGCCCGATCGGTTTTCGAGGGTCACGACGGATGCTCGGAGGAGAACACCATTGCGCGGGTACAGGCCACATTCAGACTGGCCAATGATAAAATCCTCAAACATGTGGAGCGCCATCCCCAGGACCACGGAATGGGTTGCACGGCCGAATTGCTGGCCTTTTCCGATGAACGTTTCATCATCGGTCATGTGGGCGATTCGCGGACCTATCGATTGAAAAACAGCCTGCTCAAACAACTGACCAAGGACCACTCGCTGGTGCAGGAACAATTGGATCAGGGCCTGATTTCACCTGAAGAAGCCCGTCGGCATGTATTGCGCAACGTCATTCTAAGGGCCGTTGGGGTCAACGACACTGTGGCGCTGGACATGCTTAAAGGTAAAAAACAGCCCGGGGATCTTTTTCTGCTGTGCAGCGACGGTTTGACGGATATGGTCGATGACCGGGCGGTTCATGACGTGCTGGCTGCCAAGGGGCAGTTGGACCAGAAAACCAGCGCGCTCATCCATTTGGCCAAAGCGGCCGGTGGTAAAGACAATGTTACGGTTGTACTGGCGGCAATCGCTTAGACGGATTTTTTAACAGCCCCTTAACCCCTGAAGTTGAATATGAAATACGGTCGATATGAAATAATTGAGGAGTTGGGAAGGGGGACCATGGGGGTGGTTTACAAAGCCCATGATCCGCAGATTGATCGAATGGTTGCCTTGAAAGTTCTCAGGGAGGATCGCGTGGTCAGTCAGGAATTCGTTGTCCGTTTTCTACGCGAGGCCAAGGCGATCGGCCGAATCACCCATCCGAATATCGTCACGGTTTACGATGTCGGCCAGGATCATGGAACGATCTACATCGCCATGGAGTATCTGGAAGGGCGTCCGCTTAACGATGTGATCAAAGGGCGACGGTTTCCGGTGGAGGAGGCGGTGAACATCTGTTCCCAGGTTGCCGAAGCGTTGGGATACGCCCACGGTCGTGGAATCACCCACCGCGACATCAAACCATCCAATATTATTTTGACACCGGACAACCGGATCAAATTGACCGATTTCGGCATTGCGCGCATTGAAGATCCCGATGCCGCCCAACAGACCCAGGCCGGTGATATCCTCGGCACACCTGTTTATATGTCACCCGAGCAGGTACTCGGCAAAACGGCTGACGGCCGGTCGGACCTTTATGCCCTGGGGGTGATCGCCTTTGAAATGGTGACCGGGCAGCGACCTTTTGATGGTGGCAATATCGCCGCCATTTTTCAATCGATCACCCATCAGGCGCCACCGGATCCCATGGCCCTTGGTGGCTGCGGCAGTCGCACGCTGGCCGACCTGATTTTACGGAGTCTTGCGAAGAAACCGGAGGATCGATTTCAGACCGGGGAAGCCATGGCCGCCGCATTGAAGCGGTGTCTGGATAGCGACAGCCACCCTTTCCCGGAAATGACCCGACGGCCGGTCAAGGCGGCTGCCTCCAAAAAACGAGTGCTTGCCGCGCTGGCCGGCGTTCTTCTCACCCTGGCGGTGGCCATGATCGGCATTCAGATGCTGCGCAAAACACCGCCGCCGCCCCCCCTAAAACACCCCCCGTGGAGGCTCCGCAATCAACCGCCAAATTAGCGATCAACAGCACCCCGGTGGGAGCACAGGTGTTCATCGATTCCCTGTTCAAGGGGAACACGCCCTTGGACGTCGCTCTTTCCCCTGGACATTACGAAGTCCGCCTGAGCCTACCAGACTACTATGAATGGGAGGCCCAGGTCGAGATCGGGGATACGGATCCGGCGCCGCTGGACGTTCGCATGGTTGCCATTAATTGATCGCGTCGCGTCGTGTTCGTTTCATACCTGCCCATCCTTCTTGACGGTCATGGCAATCGACGGGCGCGTGCCTGAAGATTATTCCCATGGTCCGAGCCTGACGAAGAGAAGATCAAAATTCCGTCACCCCGCCGCCAATTTTTTGTTTGTTTTCAATCCATGCCTTGATCCCCCCACCTGACCATCGGACCGATGGCGGTTGCCGATAGCTGGAAAAACTGTCGATAGCGACCGCTATCATTGGATATTGTTTCTGGATTGATGATAAATCGTGCAGTCGATGAACGTATTTTGAAAAATGGCAGATAAAATGCATGATCGATTTCAATCCCGTTCCCTGAATAACCATCACGTTTTTCCGATAGGAGAATTCAATGCTCGAACGCCGGAAACACAAGCGCCATCTTATGCCGCGTGGCACACTGGCGATTTTGCGAAGCGATCTGTGTGATCGACTGCGCCATCATGAAAAGATGAGTATCGGTGAGATCGCCATGGTCCTTTACAAATCCGATTCGGACTTGATCAGCGAGGTGGCCGATATCAGTTTCGGCGGAATTTCCTTCAATGGCGTATTCGAGCGGCATGGGGACATGCAAGATTGCCAGCTGGACCTATTGATGACCGAGCAGGGAATCTACATGCATAATATTCCCTATGCGCCCGTCCCCCTCCTTGCCGGGCGGAGGGGGGGCGCACAAAAAGGCATGACCCGAACCAATGCGCTTCGTTTCAAGCGACTCAATGCCAAGCAAAAAGACCAACTGCGCGAATTGCTGGATTATGCTGTCGACTGATCCAGCGGGTCAATAAAGACGTTTTTCGACTATTGGAAGAAAGCGAAATGATGACGACGATTGCCTCCATCCTTGAAGAGATCGATCAGCTGAAACCCATCTCGGATGTCGCCGGAAAAGTGCTCACCTTATTGGACGATCCTGATTGCGGCATGTCCGATCTGGCCGATATCATCCGTCATGAACCCGCTTTGACCGCCAATCTTTTGAAACTGGCCAACTCCGCTTATTTCGGGTTGCCAGGAAAAATCGAGGATGCCAAGCAGGCCATTATTTACCTTGGCATGACGCAGGTGGTGGATCTCGTTCTGCTGGTCAGCTGTGGAGAAACGTTCAAGGGGGGACACGATGGCTATGGGCTGGGTCGCGGGGCATTGTGGCAAAACGCGGTCTGCGCTGCCATTGTGGCCAACGATATTACCGAAAAAAAAGGCTTGAAATGTGCCGGTCTGACCTTTACCGGTGCGCTTTTGCGAGATATCGGCAAGATCGCCATCGATCAGTATGTCAAGTCAGCCATGCCCCAAATTGTCGAACGGGCCAATACCCAGGATACCTCTTTCATGGTCGCGGAACGCCAGGTCTTGGGGCTCGACCACGCCCAGGTGGGGGGGCTTCTGGCCAAGAAATGGAATCTCCCGCCATTGCTGCAATGCATTATCCGCTATTATCATACGCCGCTTTCGGCAGACGGTTGCTTTACCGAGGCCTCCATTGTCTATTTGGCCGATGCATCTGTCGTAAGATGGAGATCAGCCTCGGGGTGGACGACGCATCTTATCGGATCGATGAACGGATCGGGTATTCTCTGGGATTGGATGAATCCGCCATTCAGACGGTGATGAATGAATTTCAGGCGAAGATGGACAGAGTAACCACCCTTTTTCATGTGGTTTGATGTCTCCACGGGAATGCGACTTTTTTTCGACATTTGACTAAAGTAAGCCTACCGAAAACCGATACTACAGAATCAAAATCCATTGAAAACCAATATCATGAATCCTGGAGGTAAGTGATGGCGTATAAAATCCTAACGGTTGACGATAGTAAAACCATTCGGATGATCGTTAAGAAGGCCTTTAAACCATATAATTGTGAACTTTTTGAAGGTGAGAACGGCGTGGAAGGCCTGGCCATTGCCGCCAAGGAACAGCCTGACCTCATCATCCTGGACATTACCATGCCGGTAATGACCGGTATCGAAATGCTGGGCAAGCTCAAGGCGGAGAGCACCATGAAAGATATCCCGGTGATCATGCTGACGGCTGAATCCGGAAAAGAAAACGTCATGCAGATTGTCAAAATGGGTGTCAAGGATTATATCGTCAAACCCTTTAAAGGCGAACAGCTCATCGAACGGGCCAAAAACATTCTTAAGCTCCGGCCTGTCGAATAAGTCCGTTAAAAGGACGGTCCGGCCGAAACTTGCATATGAAGCGACCGGACCGTAAAGAAGTCATGCATCGTTTGATTTTCGCGTATACCCACGCCAACTTCCGTTTTCGGCTCGACCTGCTGCTACCGGTCGGTCGGCCCTGCATCCGCCACCGACCTTAAGCACTCTTGGGCGCTCACGCTGCTGCCCATCGCTTTTCTCTTGCAACTCGGCTTCTCCCACAGCAGAAACGACACTTCTCTTGAAGCCGCCACCGCCATCACCGGCTGCACCGATCCAAATGCGATTGCCCTGAGCGCCCATCAATTATCCTTTTTCAAATAGCGTAAGAATATGTTATGCTAATTAACTTTGGTAAGTGATGTGACGGGGCAGGATAAGCATAAAAAAGGAGGCTGTAAGCCCCCGAATCAAGTGGCGCGCCTGGCAGGATTCGAACCTGCGACCTACGGATTAGAAGTCCGTTGCTCTATCCAGCTGAGCTACAGGCGCATATAAAAAAAAGAATAAATAACACAACGATACCCAAAAGTCTACATGAAAAAAGGTTTCCCCAGGGCGATCAAAACACCATGCTGCCACGAGGGACATCGCAAACTTCCGGGTAGGTGAATGAAAACGGTAAAAAAACAAGCCAAAAGTTCAAAAGAAAGCGAAACCAACGGCCCGAACAGCGGAAAACCGTCTGAAAAATCCGTTGTCAAGTATGACCCTCTTCAGCGATATCTGACGGAAATCAGTCGCTATAGCCTGTTGACCCGAGAAGAGGAGGTCGAACTCGGAATACAGGTCCAGGAACATGGCGATCAGGAAGCGGCCTATCGTTTGGTGACCTCCAATCTGCGCCTAGTTGTTAAGATTGCCTTGGAATTCCAGCGGGTTTGGATGCAGAATCTACTGGACCTGATTCAGGAAGGCAATATCGGACTGATGCAGGCCGTGAAAAAGTTCGATCCCTATAAGAATGTCAAATTTTCCTATTATGCCTCATTTTGGATCAAAGCCTATATTCTTAAATTCATTATGGATAACTGGCGTTTGGTTAAGATCGGCACGACGCAGGGGCAGCGCAAGCTTTTTTTAAGCTGAAGAAAGAGAAACAAAAGCTCATCGAGCAGGGATTCGATCCCAAACCGAAGTTGCTTTCCCAGCGTTTGGGTGTCTCTGAACGTGAAATCGTGGATATGGACCAACGTCTCGATGGATGGGATATCTCGCTGGATGCGCCGCTCAAGGAAGATTCCGACACCGAGCGTATCGAGTTCATGAGCACAGAGTCTGATTCTGCCGAGGAGACGGTTGCCAAAAAGGAGATGGAGTCTTTGCTCCACGAAAAAATTGCCACTTTCAGAACCCAGATGACCGACCGGGAATTGGAGATTTTCGATAAGCGCATCTTTTCCGACACCCCGGTTACCCTTCAGGAGATCGGTGATAAATATGGTATCTCTCGCGAACGGGTAAGACAGGTGGAGAAGAATGTGGTTAAAAAAATGCGTGACTATTTTAAAAAGGAAATTCCCGATTTTGAGACCTACACCGAAGATGTCTCCTGATCTCCTCATCCATCCGCTTTGCCGTTCGGCCTGCTGATGCATACAATCTTGCTGAAAGCCAATAATAAAATGAAGAAACAGCATATTAGATGGTGTATGGTAATGCTTTGGATGATATTGCTGGGCGCTTGCGGTCCAACCGGCCAGGGATTGAACGCGCCCGCTACCCCCCATCTGCCTGCGGGAAAAGAACAACCCGTCAATGCCTACTACCTTTTTGCCAAAGCCCACATCGTTTTAAAGCAGGGGAACATCGATCAGGCCATTTCAATCATGCAGGCGGCCATCGCCTTGGATCCCGCTTCCGCCTATCTGAAACGCGAATTGGCCGGGATGTGGCTATTGAAAAAAAAAATTCCGGGCCGCCATTGAGCTATTGGAAGATGTCCTGGCCAGTCATCCCGATGATGTTGAGGCGCTGATCCTCATCGGTCGAATCTATCAGAATCAAGGGGAATTGGAACACGCCGCGGACGCCTTCTCGCGGGTACTCGCCATCGATCCGACACAGCAGGCTATTTATCTCATGCTTGGCGGAATCTACATGGACCAGGAACAGTGGGATCGGGCCCAGCAGGTTTACCGGCAGTTGGTAGCCCATTTTCCCGGCGCCTTCGCCGGGTATTTCTATCTGGGGCGCATCAGCGCCATCAATGGAGACAGTACTGCGGCCAAAACCTATTTCAAAAAGACCCTGCAGTTGGAACCGCGACTGATTGAATCGCGATTCGAGTTGGGAGCGCTTTACGAAGCCGAAAAAAAAATACGCGAAAGCCGCAGCTATCTATGAAGAGATCCTGACCCAGAACCCTGACAACATTCAGGCCGCCATGGCCCTTGGGGTTGTCCGGCATCATCAGGGGTTGAGACAGGCCGAGGCCAAAACGTTTGCCCGGTTGGGAAAAAAAGCTTAAATGACGAGGCGGTGATCCGAACCCTGGTGCGGACGTATTTGGATACTCGCGAATACGAAACCGCCATTGTCATTTTGCAAGGGATGCTCAAAGCGGTACCGGAAAGCGCGGATCTGCACTATTTGGCCGGCGTCGCCCTGGATGGCAACGACAATAAAACCGCGGCCATTGCCCAATTGCGACAAGTTGCCCCGGGATCGCGGTTTTTCCAGAACGCCGCGGTGCACGCCGCTCTGCTTTATCAGGAGCTGGAGAAACTCGATGCCGCCATCGCCCTAATTCAGGAGGCAATTGCCAAGCGCCGAAAAATCCCGAGTTCAGGTTGTATCTGGGTTCTTTTTATGAACAAACGGAAAACTACGCCAAAGCCGAGCAAGCGCTCAAACAAGGGCTGGCCATTGATCCGGAAAACCCCCGACTCTATTTTCGGCTTGGGGTGATCTATGATAAATGGGGGCGTAAAGATGACTCGATCGCGGCCATGAAGACGGTTATCCAGTTGGAACCGGAGAATGCCAACGCCCTGAACTACCTCGGTTACACCTATGCCGATATGGGCACCCAATTGGATGAGGCCGAACGGCTGATTCGGAAAGCCGTGGCGCTTAAACCCGGAGATGGCTATATTACCGACAGCCTGGCGTGGGTCTACTATAAGCGCGGGCAATACGAAAAAGCATTGCCACTGCTTGAGCAAGCGGTCAACCTCGTTCCCGATGATCCGATTATCCGGGAACATCTGGGGGATGTTTACGCCAAACTCGGCATGACCGAAAAGGCGTTGAAGAGTTATCGGCAATCCATTAAAAACGGCCATACCGATAAAGTGGTGGTGGAAAAAAAAATTCGGGCATTGACACCATGATCCATGTAATTTGCCATCCTCCCAATAAACATGAGCCTGTCCGTCAATCCTTTGCCAGTGCCGTGCGGGGACTCTTGTTGCTGTTTGTTTTCTTGGGGCTCACCAGTGGTTGTAGCTACCTGGTGCCGCCGGCGCCCGTTGCCGATCCCGCTGCCGAGGCCTTGGTGACACGGTTGAACCACGCCAATGCAGGCCTGGCCCAATTCAAATGGGTGGGCCGGTTGAGCCTGGCGCGTCCCAACCGACCTGTCCAGGTGTATCGTGCCGCTGTTGCCGGTCAGCATGACGATCGACTGCGCATTGACCTTTTCTCACCCGTGGGCGGATCGGCCGCTAGTTTTTCCAGCGATGGCAGTGACTTTTATGTCATCGAGCATGCCTCGCGCGAGTACCATAAAAAAGCCGTCGGCCGTGGCAGCCTGCGTGCGTTCGTCGGCTTGGATATTCATATCAAGGACCTGCTTGAATTCATGGCCGGCCGCATTCCCGTCGAGACCGAATGTGTCGCCCAACGGGTGCCGGTTGAAGAGGAGGATGCGCCGCTTGAGCTGAGGCTCGTCGATCGACGGGGGCGGGTTCGCCAGCGGATCACCTTGGATCAGACAATGCGGCCGGCAGCGGTGGTGTGGTTTGACAGCAGCGGCAAAGCGATCTATACGCTTACGATCACGTCCTTGCAGGACATTGATGGCTTTACGGTGCCCAGACAGATGGCGTTGTCGGATATAACCGGTCGGCGACTGTCGTTTCGCCTTGACCGTTTCATGGCCAATGCACCCATGTCTGAGGACCTGTTTGTGTTGCCCCCGCCGCCCTAAAAGGTGCAATATGAGGTTTGCGGTGGATGCTTCATTGGGAAAATTGGGCCGTCTGCTGCGCAGTGCCGGTTTCGACACGCTCTGTCAACACGAGTGCCGCCAAGGGCGGTTTTGGGATCGGATTGAACCGGAGCGAGTGATTTTGACGCGCACGCAGGCGATCCAGCGGCGGTTCAGTGGTCGAAGCCTTGTATTTATAAAGAATAACGATCCCTTGCGGCAGCTCCAGCAGGTCGTCACGGAACAAGGTATCCTGAAAGAGGATATTCATCCCTTCAGCCGCTGCATCGTTTGCAACGCGGCCATTGTCAAGGTTGACAAAAGGTCCGTGTGGGGAAGGGTGCCGGCTTATGTCTGGCACCATTATCCGGCTTTTAACGAATGCCGCTGCTGCCATCGGATTTTTTGGGCCGGCAGTCACCATGACCGGGTCTGCCGAAAGTTCGAGACGATATTTCAAAACGAGGAAAGGCAATCGCATGCATGATCATTCAGCCAAAACAGGGGGCAGTGGGGGTGGCGGCAATAGTCCGCAGGAGCCCAATCCACAGGACCAGAATATCGATAATGCCCTCTCCAAAATAAAACACAAAATCATCGTGATGAGTGGCAAGGGCGGTGTCGGCAAATCCAGCTTCGCCACCAATCTGGCCGTCAGCCTGGCCGGTAAAGGCTTCTCGACGGGGCTATTGGACGTGGACCTGCACGGTCCCAGCATCGCCGGAATGATGGGCCTTAACGGACTTCTGGAGGTGAGCCAGCAGGATCAACGGGTGGTGCCCAAGCAGGTGGGCGACCATCTAAAGGTCGTTTCCATGCAATCCCTGATGAAGGATCCCGATCAGGCGGTCATTTGGCGCGGACCGGCCAAGACCGGCGTCATCCGTCAGTTCATCGCCGATGTCACCTGGGACGACCTGGATTTTCTCATTGTTGATTCACCGCCGGGCACCGGTGACGAACCGCTGAGCGTGGCTCAAACCATCACCGGCGCCAAGGCCTTGATCGTCACAACACCCCAGGATGTGGCCCTGGCCGATGTCCGTAAATCCATCAATTTTTGCCGGGCGGTGAATCTCGAGGTGGTCGGATTGGTGGAAAACATGGGGCCCTTTGCCTGTCCCTGCTGCGGAAAGACCGTCGAGTTGTTCAAGAGTCAGGGGGGGCGGGTAACAGCCGAGACCATGGGGATTCCTTTCCTGGGCACGCTGCCTTTCGATCCGAAAGTCGTCAAAGCCTGCGATGAAGGCGCCCCCATTGCCGCCGGTGGCCAGGACGGCGACTTTGTAACGGCCCTGGAAAACGTGGTCCAGACCATCGTCGGCAGTTTATAGGATGAAGCGGCAGGTCCTCGCCCTTGAGTCACGTCTGCGTTCCTGCCGCAATGTTCTTACTGTCGGGGTGCGTCCCAACTTCGGTGACTACACCGAAGCCGAGGCACGCCTTATCCATGATGCCGATAAAATCTACTACCCCTCGGCCTTTTACGCGGAGCATTTCGAGGCTCTGGGAAAAGCCATTTTTCCCAGCTGCCACAGTTATCGCTGTGCCCAGGACAAGATCAAGCAGAGTACCTTGTTTCAGCTGGCCGGTCTGCCCCATCCGCGAACACGGGTGTTTTACGGGAGGCGGCAACAAGCGGGCATTCAGGACTATTTTTCATTCCCGCTGATCGCCAAAGATCCACGCGGATCCGCCATGGGAAGGGGGGTTTCCTGATCCGCAGCGCTGCCGAACTCGACACCTATACCCATCATCGCCATGTGGTCTATATCCAGGAGTATCTGCCCATCGACCGTGATATGCGTATCGTTGTGGTCGGTGGGCGGGTGGTTCACGCCTACTGGCGGATTGCCTGCGCCGGGGAGTTCCGCACCAATGTGGCCAAAGGCGGGCGCATCGGCCTGGATGCGGTCCCAACGTCCGCGCTGGATCTCGCCTGCCAGATTGCTCAAACGTGCCACTGGATGATGTCGGCCTGGATATCTGCTGTCATGACGGTCAATACATGGTGCTCGAAGCCAACATGAAATATGGCCGGGGAGGGTTCCGGGCCGCCGGCATCGATTATTTTGCACTCATGGAACAAATGATAGAAAATGGATATATTTGAAGCGGTGACGACGCTTCCGATAATGGATCGGCTGAAACAGGAATTGAATGCACGGGAGCAGTGCCTGTTCTCGCAGCGGCCACCTGGAGTGATGCCGGTGTGCGGCGTCATCCCATTTTCGATTCCGCGGCCGGCTATCGTCAGGCCTTCTCCCTGGATGCCGACCGCATCCTGCACAGCCGTGCCTATACCCGCTACATCGACAAAACCCAGGTTTTTTCCCTCATCGAAAACGACCATATCACCCACCGCGTTTTGCATGTCCAGCTGGTTTCCAAGATCGCCCGAACCATCGGCCGGTTTCTGCGGCTCAACGAAGATCTGATCGAAGCCATCGCTTTGGGGCACGATATCGGCCACACCCCCTTCGGCCACGAGGGCGAGCGTTACCTGTCCGAATTGTGTCGGCAGGCCGGCATCGGTAATTTTTTGCACAATGTGCAAAGCATCCAGTTTCTCGATCGGGTGGAGCGCAAGGGAAAGGGGTGGAACCTGTGTCTGCAGACCCTGGACGGAATTCTGTGTCATGATGGTGAAATCCATAACCGTGTGCTCAGGCCCAACCTTGATAAAACCTTCGATACCTTCGAAGCGGAGGTCGCTGCCAAAAAGGCCGATCCAAAAGCCGTGCTGGTCCCCATGACCACCGAAGGCTGTGTCGTGCGCATGGCCGACACCATCGCCTATGTGGGCAGGGACCTCGAGGATGCCATCCGCCTTGGCTTGCTCGGGCGCAAGGATATCCCCGTGTCGATTGCGCGGACTCTGGGCAACACCAACGGCAGCATCGTCTACCGACTGGTGACCGACGTTATCCAGCACAGCCATGCCAACGCGTTTGTCGCCTTCAGCCCCGAGATTTCCGATGCCCTCAAAGCGCTCAAGGACTTTAACCTCGAGCGAATTTACCTCAATCCGAGAAACAAGATTCATTCGGCGACCATTCGGACGCTTTTTGGCCGCCTGTTCGAGACCTGCCTGGATGACTTGACGACGCAAAACCACCGGTCGGAGATCTTTTCCGGTTTCCTGGCGGACATGTCGGCCGATTATGTGGAAGACCATAGCCCCGCAGAGATCGTCAGAGATTACATTGCCGGCATGACCGACCGCTATTTTCTGCACCGGTTCCCGGAATCGCAACGGCCGGTTGCCCAGGCCTGATCCATGTCCCCCAAGCCTACCGCACCGCTCAATTACCGCGAACGGACCTATCGGCATCGGGTGCACGCGTCCGGAATGGCCAGTTTCCAGGTCGTCTGTGAGGAAACCGATTTGATGATCCAGGCCGATCGGGTGCTGGCGCGTGAGGCCCGGGAACTTGTATTGACCTACCGTGCCCAAATTTCCGGTTATATTCAACGCTTTCCAGCGTTTGGTACGACATTGCAGCCTTGGTCGGACACGGACATGGCCCCCGCGATCGTCCGTCGGATGATGGATGCATCAAGAAGTGCCGGCGTCGGACCCATGGCGGCCGTGGCCGGCGCCATTGCCGAGGCGGTTGGCCGTGCATTGCTCAGCGACAGTCGGCAGGTTGTCGTGGAAAACGGTGGTGACCTATTCGTCAAGCGGGATGGCCCGGTTGTCGCCGCACTGTTTGCCGGTGCCTCGCCCCTTAGCATGCGGATCGGCGTGCGGGTGGCCGATGCCGGCCACGGGCTTGGCATCTGCACCTCCTCGGGCACCGTGGGGCACTCCCTGTCGCGCGGGGTTGCCGATGCGGTCTGCGTCATCTCTCCCAACAGTGCCTTGGCGGATGCGACGGCCACGGCGATCGGTAATCGGATCCAGACCCCGGCGGACATCCAAGGCGCCATCGAAGCCGGACGCCAGGTCGGCGATATCCTCGGCATTGTCATTGTGGTGGGGGAGCGGATGGGGGCTTGGGGCGCGTTGGAACTGGTCCCGCTGGACCGAAAAAAAGGTTGAGTTTTAGGGTGGAAAAGGTTAGAGATGCTTGATAATCTAAGGGTTTTAGGGAGGCCTTGAAGATTGGATCCGCGACCCCCAGCGGAATCCCCAACGCAACCACAACGCGAACGCGGTGAGGGAGAAAAACGCGATGAAAAAGGTGAAGATCGCCTTCTGGATCGTTATTTTTGGTTTTGTCGGGCTGCTTATCTATCAGAATCGGATATTTTTCATGGCCGAGAGCCACTTGGTTCTCAACCTGGGCTTTTTTCATTATGAAACCCCATTTCTGGCCAATGCCGTTTTCTTCGTCGCCTTTTTCCTGATCGGTATCTTGATGACTTACTTTTTGAGCCTTTTCAAGCAGTTCAGGGATGCCAAAGTTATCAAGGCCCTCAAGGCCAAGGAGTCGAGCTTGGTGGAAACCGTGGCAACCCTGGAACGGCAGCTTCAGCAACAGAAATCCGCTGCCGCCGCGACGCCGCCGCCTGTAAGCGAACCCCCTGTGATGGATGATACCATCGACGTGGCTGCCGAAACGAAATGATTCGGATTGTACCGCCGGTTACGGTCAAGGAGAAAACCTACCCCATTTCATCCGCCTCCCCAGCCGGGGTGCTGTCCAGGACATTCGTTAATGTGTTCGACTTAATCCATTCGGGCGCTGTGATTCTGCTGGTGAGAGGCTGAGGGTAGACCTCACGCCAACCCAGCAACGACCGAGGAGCCTGCCGGTCACCGAATCCCAAGGCCTTTTGCTTGATAACGATTGATTGATGGCCCCTGTCAAAGCGACACCCATGATGCAGCAGTACCTCTCCATTAAGGAGCGGTATCCCGATACCCTGCTGTTCTACCGCATGGGTGATTTTTACGAGATGTTTTTCGAGGATGCCCAGGTGGCCTCCCGGGTGCTGGAGATTACCCTTACTTCCCGGAACAAAAACAACGATGCCGCCGTGCCCATGTGCGGGGTCCCCTACCGGGCAGCCCAAGGCTACATCGCCCGCTTGATCGAAAACGGGTTCAAGGTGGCCATCTGTGATCAGGTGGAGGATCCCAAAGCCGCCAAAGGCTTGGTTAAACGGGAAGTGGTCCGCGTGGTCACCCCGGGAATGATCGTGGAGGATGAACTCCTCGATGCAAAGACCAACAACTTCATTTTGGCCGTTTCCCGGCATCAGAAAAATATGGGGTTGGCCAGTCTGGATATCTCCACCGGAACCTTCCGGCTGACCGAAAGCGGTGATGCCTCGGCCATTATCGACGAAATCCTGAGGGTGGCCCCCCGCGAACTGTTGATCCCTTCCGGGCTCGAAAAGGAAGAACCCTTCGCGGCGCTCGCCAACCATCCGCTGCATTTTGCCATTACCGTGTTGGACGATGCGGTTTTCGATCTTTCCGCCGGGCGGCAACGGCTCCTCGATCAGTTCGACACCCTGTCTCTGGAAGGCTTTGGTTGTGAAGGGCTCGTCGCCGGCATCTGTGCGGCGGGCGCTGGTGCATTACGTCAGCGAAACCCAACGCCAAAAACTCGAACACCTGCACGCCATCCAAACCTATTTTCTGGGCGGCTTTCTCATGGTGGATGACCAGAGCTGCCGTAATCTCGAGCTGTTGCGCAGCCTTCGTTCCGGCGGCCGCAAAGGCGCCTTGTTGGATGTCCTGGACCAGACGGTCACGGCCATGGGCGGGCGCCTGATGGCCCACTGGCTGCGCTATCCGCTAATGGACATCCAACGCATCCGGAATCGCCATGCTGCCGTGTCCGATGCCGTGCAGCAGATGCAGGCGCGCAAGGATCTGCGCCAAGCCCTCAAGTCCGTGCGGGATCTGGAACGTCTGGGCAGTAAGATTGCCATGGGGCATGCCAATGCCCGGGATCTCACGGCGCTGAAATTCTCCATCCAGGCGCTTGGCGAAGTTTATACCGCCCTGGACGGGTTTTCAGCGGATCCCTACGTTTTCCCCCAGGATCCCCAGCCCCTGGCAGATTTGGCCGATCTCATCGATCGGGCGATCCGTGAGGATGCCCCCCCCGTTACCAGCGAAGGCGGCATGATCTGCAATGGATACGATGCGGATCTGGATGAATTGATCCGTATCAGTCGGGACGGGAAGGGCTGGCTGGCCGAACTGGAAGCCAAGGAGCGCAGTACCACGGGGATCAATTCGCTCAAGGTGCGTTTCAACAAGGTTTTCGGTTACTATATTGAAATTCCGCGCGCTCACAGTGAGGCGGTTCCCGATAATTACGTGCGCAAGCAAACCCTGGTCAATGCCGAACGGTATATTACCGATGATCTGAAGCATTTCGAATCGCGGGTGCTCAACGCCGAGGAACAACGCAGCGCCCTGGAACTGAAACTGTTCACCGAGGTGCGGGAACGGGCCAAGGCCCATCACGCGGACATCCAGGTCGTCGCCGACTTTATCGCCCGCATCGATTGCCTGACCACGTTTGCCGAGGTGGCCCAGAACAATGCCTACTGTCTTCCCCAGGTCAATGACGAAGGCATTTTGGATATCACGGATGGACGTCATCCGGTGGTGGAGAAGCTGATCACCGGGGAGCGATTCGTGCCCAATTCGATCCGTCTGGATAACCAGATCAATCAGGTGCTCATCATCACCGGTCCCAATATGGCGGGTAAATCCACGGTCCTGCGCCAGGTGGCCCTGATTACGATCATGGCCCAGATGGGAAGTTTCGTTCCGGCCCGAAAAGCCGATGTCGCCCTGACCGATCGTATTTTTACCCGTGTGGGTGCGCTGGACAACCTTTCCGCCGGGCAAAGCACCTTTATGGTGGAGATGCAGGAAACTGCCAATATCGTCAACAATGCCACCGTGCACAGCCTGGTGATTCTGGATGAGATCGGCCGGGGAACGTCGACCTACGACGGGCTCAGCATCGCCTGGGCGGTCGCCGAGTACCTCCATGAGCTCAACGGTACGGGAACGCGTACCCTTTTCGCCACCCACTATCATGAATTGACCGAACTGGCCGAACAACTTGAGCGGGTGAAAAATTACAACATCGCCGTCAAGGAGTGGAACGACGGGATTATCTTTCTGCGAAAGCTGGTCGAGGGCGGAACCAACCGCAGCTATGGCATTCAGGTGGCCCGCCTGGCCGGCATCCCCGAAACGGTGATCCGGCGATCCAGACAGGTCCTCGCCCAGATCGAGGCCGGCAGCCATCCCACGGTGGGCGATAAGAAGCAGAAGCGCACGGAGACCCGAAAAAAAGCGGGCACATGCAATTGGGGCTCTTTAGCCCGGTTGAGCGGAAGCTGGTCGAAACCTTGCAAATGCTGGATCTGGGCCGCATGACGCCCATCGACGCGCTCAACACATTGAACGAGCTGCAAAATCAGGCACAGACGGTCGTCTATTGATCCAAAGCGAAAATCATATGCAGGATGTCCGATACACATCAAGGCGAGTCGGGGGAATGCGCGTCGTCATGGCGGCGCTTCTTGCCAGTCTCTTTTTCCTGGGTACGGCATGGGCCCTGACGATCAAAGATCGCTATTACCAGGCCGAAAACGCCTACGCGGCCTTGAAGAAAAATCCGAAACACCAGAAATATCGGGATAAATGGCTGGCCTGCATCGAAAAGTACAAACTGGTGCAGCGTCTTGACCCGGATGGGCCCTGGGCCGCTGCCGGGTTTTACAAGGCCGGCCTGCTTTATCTCGAGCTTTATCAACGTTCCCGTCTGGGTGCCGACCAACAGGAAGCGGTCGATCTTTTTCAACGCATTATCCAGAAGTATCCCAATAGCCGTTACACACCCAAATCGCGCGACCAACTTTCCAGATTGGGAAAACCGGTCGTTTCTCCGAATACCGCGGCGGCGGCCAAGCAGCTTGAACACGCCCACGCGGCCTATGACCGGCTGAGTGCCAGCGCGAACCGCCAGAAGTATCGCGATCAGTGGCAACGCGGCATCGATTTGTTTCAAAAGGCCTACCAAACCGATCCCAAAGGTCCCTATGCGGCCGAGTGCCTTTACATGACCGCTGTCCTTTATCGCGGGTTGTCCAAAGCATCCCATCGAACCGATGACGGTGATGCCGCCGTCGACTATTTCCGCCGGGTTCAGCGCGAATTTGCCAACAGCACTTACGCGGCCAAAGCCGCCGATGACCTGAAGCCGGGAGGGGGCGCCGGTCGTGCGCGAGCGGCATCGGCAGCCCGTCCCTCACCGGCCGGCAATTCGGCGGATCCCTTGGCCGAATTGATTGCCCAGTCGGGGAAGCCGTCCGCCAAGGCGTCCCCGGGTAAGACCGGCAACGGCCCATCGGGATCCAAGCTGGTGACCGTGCAGGACTTGCGCGTCTGGTCCAATCCTAAATACACCCGGGTCGTGGTCGATGCCGACCAGGAGACCCCTTTTACCCATCGGTTGCTCAAGAAGGATCCCTCGATCAACAAACCCCCGCGACTCTACCTTGAACTCAGTCGCAGCCGGCTGGGCAAGAATATCGACAAACTCGTACCCATCAACGACAACCTGCTCATCGATGCGCGTGCCGGCCAGTATACCAACGATTCGGTCCGGATTGTCGTGGATATCAAGTCCTTCAAAAACTACAAGATTTTTTCCCTGAAAAATCCCTTCCGCATCGTCATGGATGTCTGGGGCGTGGACACGACGGGCAAGCCATCCACCAAGCAGCTGGCCAGCATTCCGCCACCGCAATCCACCGGAAAGCTGCCCCCGGGTGCGATTGCCCGTCAGCTGGCCCTGGGCGTTAGCCGTATCATCATCGATCCGGGACACGGTGGAAAGGATTATGGGGCCCGGATACGCGAAGAACGTACACGAGAAAAACGTGGTTCTGCAGATTGCCAAACGACTGGCCAGAAAAGTGGAACGTGAGCTCAAATGCGATGCCATCCTTACCCGGTCCACCGACCGATACTTGACGCTTGAGGAGCGCACGGCGATCGCCAATACGCAGAATGCCGATCTGTTTATCTCCATCCACACCAACGCGGTGCGGAATTCACAGGCTTACGGCATCGAAACCTATTTCCTCAATCTCGCCACGGACGATGACGCCATTCGTGTGGCAGCGCGGGAAAATGCCACCTCGGCGAAAAATATCAGTGATCTCGAGTCCATTCTCAATGATCTGATGCAGAATGCCAAGATCAATGAATCCAGTCGCCTGGCCACCATGGTCCAGGAGTCGATGTGTACACACCTTAAGAAAGGATATGGCGATATCCGTAACAAAGGTGTGAAACAGGCGCCTTTTTACGTGCTCCTGGGGGCACAGATGCCGGCGATTCTGGTGGAGACCGCGTTTATTTCCAATCCCCGCGAGTGCCGCCGGCTGACCAGCGCCAAATATCAGGAAGACGTGTGCGACGGGATCATCCGGGGCATTCGGACCTACATCAAGGATACCCTTCCGACGGCATTTGCCGATCCGCCCCGGGCGACCAAACGGAGAGGGTGAAAATCGATTACGTGTCATTGTGAATTGGCGGAAATGGGGCATTCAACACAAAACGAGCAGGAGGAGAAACATGGCTTACGAGAACATTCTTTTTGAGGTTACCGATGGCGTCGCCGTCATCACGTTCAATCGTCCCAAGGCCCTCAACGCGATCAACGGTGCCTTGCTGAACGAGCTATCGGCCGCCTTGGACGAGATCGAAGGCAACGAGGACATCCGCGTGTTGGTCCTGACTGGTGCGGGTGACAAGGCGTTTGTCGCCGGTGCGGACATTACCGAGCTGGCCACATTCAACACTTTGCAGGGTAAGCTCTTTTCCCGCAAGGGGCAGTTGATTTTCAACCGCTTGCAGGAGATGGCCATCCCGGTGGTCGCGGCGGTCAATGGCTTTGCCCTGGGAGGCGGAAGCGAGATCGCCCTGGCCAGCGACTTCATCTATGCCTCGGAAAACGCCACCTTCGGTCTGCCCGAGATCACGTTGGGGATTATTCCCGGATTCGGCGGCACTCAGCGCCTGGCCCGCTTGGTTGGCATTAACCGAGCCAAAGAGATGATCTTTACCGGCAGCATGGTTCCCGCCCCGGAAGCCGAGAAGATTGGTCTGGTCAACCGGGTGTTTCCCCAGGACAAGCTGATGGATGAAACCCTCAAGACGGCCAAGGGTATCGCCAAGAAGGGCAAGGTCTCTTTGCGTGAGGCCAAGAAGGCGGTCAACACCGGCCTCAACGTGGAACTGGGGATCGGTTGCCAGATCGAGGCCGACGCCTTTGGTATTTGTCTGGCCAGCCCGGACGCCAAGGAGGGCACAGGTGCCTTTATCGAAAAACGCAAGGCGGTATTCAAGGGCTCATTGCTCAAATAGATGGGCATGTGAATGATGTTATCGGTCAGGCTCGCTTCTCCGACGGGGGCCTGACCATTTGTATCGGAACAATGCCCTGAGGTGGTCGTTTCGCTTGACACGATCCATCGAATTATTTAATCCGTCAGGGTTGCCGACACGGGGTAGAGGCCGCGGGGATGATCCTCACGGCCTTTTTCATGATGGTACGCAACCCCATTATCTTTTCCATGTCTATATTTTACTTCCCGGTGAAATGGAGCGCGCACGATGATTTATGACATTGAATACGAAACCATGCCCCGTGAAGCCCTGGAGGCCATCCAGCTCCGGCGGCTTCAGACCACGCTGCAGCGTGTCTATGCAAGTGTCCCTTTCTATCGCAAAAAATTTGAAGAAGCCGGGATTACACCGGCCGACATTAAAAGTTTGGACGATTTGCGACGCGTTCCTTTTACTACGAAGATGGACCTGCGGGACAATTATCCGTTTCATATGTTCGCCGTCCCCATGGATAACGTGGTGCGCATCCACGCTTCCTCCGGGACCACCGGAAGACCCACCGTGGTCGGTTATACGGCCCGGGATGTGGGCACCTGGTCGACCTTGATGGCCAGAGCCCTTACCGCCGGTGGCGCCGGAAGAGGGGACATCATTCACAATGCCTATGGTTACGGGCTTTTCACCGGTGGCCTGGGGGTGCATTATGGTGCCGAACGCCTGGGCGCATCGGTGATCCCGGTGTCTGGCGGCAATACCAAGCGCCAGGTGGTGATCATGAAGGACTTCGGTCCCACGATCATTACCTCCACGCCGTCCTATGCACTGCATTTGGCCGAGGTAGCCGAGGAGATGGGGGTTTCCTTCAAATCGTTGAAGTTCAAGCACGGGATATTCGGTGCCGAACCCTGGTCCGAAAAAATGCGTGCGGAGCTCGAACGCAAGTTGAATATCACTGCCGTGGATATTTACGGGCTCAGCGAAGTGATGGGACCGGGGGTGGCGATCGAGTGCCATGAAGCCAGGAAGGGCTTGCATGTTTTCGAGGATCATTTTATCGCCGAGATCATCGACCCCAATACGCTCGAACCGCTGCCTTACGGCGAAGCCGGCGAGCTGGTGTTCACCTCGCTCACCAAGGAGGCCTTCCCGGTGGTTCGGTATCGCACGCGCGACATTACCTCGCTCAACCCGGAACCCTGCATCTGTGGTCGAACCCACGTGCGCATGAACCGGGTCACCGGCCGCAGCGATGATATGCTGATCATCCGCGGCGTCAACGTCTTTCCTTCCCAGATCGAAAGCGTGTTGATGGAGATCGATGCGGTCGAGCCCCATTATCAGCTGGTGGTCGATCGCGAGGATAATCTGGATGTCCTCACCGTCAAGGTGGAGATCAGCGAACGGGGATTCACTGACGAGGTCAAGGGGTTGCAGCAGTTGGAACGGCGCATTACAAAAAATATCAAGGAACTTCTTGGTGTCACGGCCCAGGTTAAACTGGTCGAGCCCAAGGCCATCGAACGGAGCCAGGGAAAGGCTATTCGGGTTGTGGATAACCGCCAGATCTGATAGTCCTATTTATACGATCCACGGCTCAAGTTGAATATCGATTGACCGATTAGTAAGGGGAGAAACGCAAATGCAGGTTGAACAGATTTCCGTGTTTCTGGAAAACAAATCGGGCCGCTTATCCGAGGTGACGGCGATTTTGAGTGAAGCCAAGGTCAATATCCGTGCGCTGGCACTGGCCGACACTTCCGATTTCGGCGTTCTGCGGTTAATTGTGAATGACACCGAAAAGGCGCGCCAGGTCCTGAAAAACAACGGTTTCACCGTTGGAAAGACCAATGTGGTAGCGGTGGAAGTGGCTGATCGTCCCGGTGGTCTGCATGAGATTCTGACCTTGTTGCACAATGCCGACCTCAATGTGGAGTATATGTACGCTTTTGTAAGGTCTTCTGGAGACAACGCGGTCATGATTTTCCGTTTCGAAAAAGATCAGGAAGCGATCCGGCTGCTGCAATCCAAGGGGGTTAGCGTAATTGATGGGGAGCGGTTATGTGCACTTTGATCCGCTTGCGACATTTATAGGATCCATTGCGGGTGATTTTATGGCCGATAAGCAGGTGAATCAAGGTCAGGTGGTTTGGGCGGTTGCATTGATCCTGGCGGGTCTGGGTGTCTTTTACCGCCTGCCCCAGGTCATGCCCAAGATTGAAGCGATTCCCCAATTTGCCGCTGCATCCGGAATTATCCGGTTCTGTTTCTATTTTATGGGCCTTTTTCTGATTGGTGGCGGATGTAAAAAACTCTACCAACAGTATCGTAAGTAAAGGCGTTGGATCACAATTATGGCAAATGCAGAAATAAGCCTCTCCATCGACGATGATGCCGCCGGTAGATCCTTGTCCGAGGCGGAGTACAAAGCCAGAATTCAGGCCATTGGGAGCCGACTGAACGGTACCAACAACCTCAACGACGCTTTGGCGAACACCAAGGACGAGATCTGTGAGCTGTTCGGTTCCGATCGACTTACCGTTTATGTGGTGGATGGTGTCAAGCGTGAACTGGTATCGCGTTTCAAGTCCGGCAATGAACTGGCCGAAATTCGCATCCCCATCGCGCAGACCAGCGTGGCCGGGTATGCCGCGCTGAAGCAGGCCCTATTGAACATCAAGGATGCCTACGATCAGAATGAACTGACCGCCATTGATCCGAGCCTGCAATTCGATTCCAGCTGGGACCGTCGGAGCGGGTATCGGACCCGGCAGATCCTGGCCTATCCCATCGTCTATCAGAAGTATCTGATGGGTACCGTGGAGTTGATCAACCACAAATCGGGCGTTGAATTCGGTGCCGCGGAACAGAGCGCGATCCAGGAACTCGCCAAAATCATGGGCGTGGTCCTTTACAACCAGAAGCGGATCGCCGCCAAGGGTTCAAGAACCAACAACAAGTACGATTACCTGCTGGAAAACCATCTTTTAACCCAGAAAGAACTGGCAAAGGCCGCCGTCGAGGCCGCCCAGCGCAAGGAACCGGTTTCCGCCGTCCTGATGAAGGATTACAAGATCCCCAAAAAGGAGATCGGCAGCGCGCTCGAGAAATACTACAAAACCAATTTCATCGAATACAACGCCAACTACCCCATTCCCGGTGATCTCATCGCGGGCCTCAAGGTACCCTTCATGCGCAACAACATCTGGGTGCCCCTGAAGGGTGAGGATAACAAGGTCGTCGTGGCGGTGGACAACCCCTTCGACCTGAAAAAAATTGACGAGATCAAGGCCCTCTTTCCCGGTCGCCAGGTCACCTTCTACGTCAGTCTCAAACAGGATATTCTCGATTTCATCAAGCTGTTCACCCATGATGAAAAGGAACTGGCCGAAATCGATGACATCCTCTCCCAGCTGCAAGTTGAGGCCGATGAGGTGGAAGAGGCCGAGTCCGGCGTCGGCGATGAGGACAGCGCCGTTGTCCAGCTGGTGAACAAGATCATTCTGGATGCGTACCATCGCAACGCCTCGGATATTCATATCGAGCCCTATCCGGGCAAACAGAATACTCAGGTGCGCATTCGCGTGGACGGTGCCTGTACCGTTTACCAGACGATTCCCTTTTCCTATAAGAACGCCGTGGTTTCCCGAATCAAGATCATGTCCGATCTGGATATCGCCGAGCGGCGCCTGCCCCAGGACGGCAAGATCAAGTTCAAGAAATACGGCGGCAAGGACATTGAGCTACGTGTCGCTACGATCCCCACCCAGGGCGGCCTTGAAGATGTGGTGATGCGTATCCTGGCCGCCGGGGAACCCATCCCGCTGGATAAAATGGGTTTCTCCAAGCGGAATTACAAGAACTTTATCAGCGTGATCACCAAACCCTACGGCCTGATTTTCGTGTGCGGCCCCACCGGTTCCGGTAAAACCACCACGTTGCACTCGGCATTGAGTTTCATCAACAAGACCGAGACAAAGATTTGGACCGCCGAGGATCCCGTCGAAATCACCCAGCGGGGACTCCGCCAGGTGCAGGTCAAGCCCAAGATCGGGTTTGACTTTGCCGCGGCCATGCGCGCGTTTCTGCGTGCTGACCCCGATGTCATCATGGTCGGCGAAATGCGCGACAAGGAGACCACCTCCATCGGCATCGAGGCCTCCCTCACCGGCCATCTGGTTTTCTCAACCCTGCATACCAACAGCGCCCCGGAGAGCATCACCCGTCTGTTGGACATGGGCATGGATCCCTTCAACTTTGCCGATGCCATCCTGTGCATCCTGGCCCAGCGTCTCGTGCGGACCCTGTGCAAGAACTGCAAGAAGCAGTACCACCCCAGCAAGGAAGAATACGACGAGCTGGTGCGTGAGTATGGTGAAGAGGACTTCAAGGCCAATCTGGACATTCCCTATACGGACGATTTAATGCTTTCCAAGCCCGAGGGGTGTGATCAATGCGGGAACACCGGCTATCGCGGTCGTATGGGCATCCATGAATTGCTCATGGGCACGGATGAGATGAAACAACTGATTCAGAAGAAGATGCCCATGGAGCAGATCCGCAATCAGGCGATCGAGGACGGCATGTGCACCTTGAAACAGGACGGTATTGAAAAGATTTTTCAAGGCCACTGTGACCTGCTCGAGGTGCGCAAGGTCTGTATCAAGTAAGGGACAAAACCACTACTTGCCAATCGGCGTTTCACGGGCAGCCTGGAATTTTTCCAGCTGCCCGTTGTAGTAGCTGCGATTGGCATTGGCCTTCTCGAGGGCCTGTTTGGCGGTTTCGATGGCGGCCTCGATCCGGCCATTGAGGTATAAACTTTCCGCCAGCGTATCCAGCACCTGGGCCGACGGGTCAATGGCGGCCGCTTTTCGCGAATAGACCAGTGCCTGCGCAGGGTTGCGAATCGCCGGATCTTTGCTGGTGGCCAACAGCCAGGCATAGTTGTTGAGCACAATGGCATTATCGGGTTCGAGCGCAAGGGCCGAACGGTACGCCGCTACCGCCTGGGCATAGCTGTCACGGCTGAAATAAAGATCGCCCAGCATCAAATAGAGACCGGCATCGTGCTCCCCTCCGATGGAGATTGCTTTGGATATGGCCGATTCGAGCACCCGGGCATTCAGGCGTTCCCCCACCTGACCGAAGTTGAGATGGTAACCGGCCGTTCCCAGCACGATCATGAGTGCAGCCCATATAGCCAGGCTGATGCGAACCTTGCGGTCATGTTGTCGGATGCATGATGGATTCACTTCACAATGGTTCAAAAAATCGATTCTCTGGCGGATGCTGAAATGGTGCCAATTGGGTTTGTCGGCAGGATTTCCGGAAGCCACGGCGATCTTATAAAATGTAGAAATCAAAGGTCTGGCGCTATCAAACAGACGGTAAACGTAGGCATCGGCCTGACGCTCGAAGTTGCGCATGAAATAACCAAACACATAACGAAAATAAACAATAAAAATAAGTATGATAGCTGCGTTGCGCACGCCGGTGATGAACGACAGCAAATCGATGCCGGTCATGAAGATGAGCCGGTAAAGGGAATCCGAAAGAATAATGAGATACCCGGCAATGCTGTAGGTCGAAAAAGCGATAATTGAGAAACCGAGTAGAAACAAAAGATAGAACATCAAATGCCGGCGCTTGACATGCCCGATTTCATGGGCAATGACCGCTTCGATTTCCTCGGGCGATAGAATGCGCAGCAAGGCTTCGGTCACTAGAATATAGCGAAAACGACCTATCAAGCCCATCACCCCGGCCGTGATCATGCGACCCTCGAAAAGTGGCCAACGGAGGATATCGGCGACCTTAATCCGGGCGCGTCGGCAGACAGCTTCGATACGCCGGCGGTCATCGCCGGTCTCCAGGGGACGGCAACGCCAAAATTTCTGGACGATCAATGGGGCCAGTACGGCAGCGACAATCAAAAAAATAAAAAAGTAGGTGATTTCCCCGATGGGTGACGCAAGCATGCGCCGCGGCAACTCGAAGGGAAACGCCATGATTAAATCGGCGAGGCCGGAGAAGAGCAGCCATGGCAACAATATCGGTACGCTGAAGGTAATATTGGACGCTACATAGGCGTTGCGAGTGATTCGGGATCGGTAGATCAGCCGGTAGGCATCATAGGCATTGGCCCACACCATGGATAGGTAGGCGATAAAAAGCGCCAGGAATAAAAGGGCGCCGATGGTGGGGATCGCGTCGAAAAGGGCGATGCCGGTGATCCATGTCGGCAGGTTCAACGCGTAGATATCCACCGCGAAAAGGCCGATGGCCAGAATGGACTGGCGGGTCAGCGCGGAGGAAAATTGCTGGTCCAACAGCCCTTGGGGTGCACGATCGGCCGCAAGCCTTGCAATCCGGCTGAACTGGCGCCTTGAAACAATAAAGAAGAACAACGCCAGCGATACGAACAACAGCAGGCTATCCAGAGGTGAGAAATTGGTTTGTTCGGCAGGCTGGTAGGTGGAGTAAATCAACAGGGCGACGATGAAATAGATGAAATTTCCGAACATGATTTGGCGTAGTCCTGTCGGTGAATTTTTTTAGGTGGCGATGCCCGTCTTATCGACACGCGACACGGGGGCGCGCCCCTTGGGCGCGTGATAATAGCGCGCCTTTTCACTGTAGATGCAGCCGCAGTATTGCTGGCGATACATGCCCAGCCGCTTGGAGGCGTCGATGCCTGCCCGCCAGCCGTCCCGGAAATCCTGGTAGTAGAAGGGCACGCCGATCGTCTTGCCCACGCTTCGCCGATGGAACGGATCAGATCGTGATTTTGAAAGCGGCTGTAGAGCAGAGTGGTGGAAAAGGCGTCGAATTTACCCTTTTTGGCGACATGCGCCGTTGAGGTCAGGCGATCGTGATAACAGTATGTGCAGCGTTCGGCCTCGCGAAAGGCGACATTACGTAAAAAGGTCTCCAGCTCATAGCCGGATTGGTAGATCACCTTGAGATCGATGGCTTGGGCATAGGCTTTGAGGGCCTCTTCGCGGCGCAGACATTCGGTGAAGGGATGAATATTGTAGCGGTAGAAGAACCCCATGACATCGTGGCGCGCGTTGCGCAGAACATCCAAGGGATAGATGCTGCACGGGGCGCAGCAGATATGCAGCAGAAGCTTCATTGGCGGGCTCCAAACAGGGCCGTGCCGATGCGCACCAGGGTGGCACCCTCGGCGATGGCGACTTCGAAATCGCCGGTCATGCCCATGGAGAGTTCCTGCATGCGGATGCCGGGGATCGCCTGGCGGGCGATGCGGTCTCGCAGGCCCGCCAACCGACGGAAGAACGGACGCGCCCGTTCAGGCTGGTCAAAAAAAGGGGGCATGGTCATCAGCCCCATCACCTGAAGATGGTCAAGCCGACTGACGGCGGTTACCAGATCGACGGCCTCGTCTTCCGTGGTGCCCGACTTGGTCTCCTCCTGGCTGATATTCACCTGAATCAAAACCTGCTGAACCTTTGCCAGTTTTTGGGCTTCTTTGTTCAGTGCTTCGGCCAGTTTCAACGAGTCGACCGAATGGATCAGGTCGAACATGCGGACGGCGTATTTGGCCTTGTTGGACTGGAGATGGCCGATAAAGTGCCAGCTTACCTTGCGGTCGTAAAGCGTATTGAATTTGTCGCGGGCCTCCTGAATGTAGTTCTCACCCACGATCGTAACGCCGGCATCGATGGCTTCGGCCACGCGCTTGGCTGCCACGGTTTTTGTGACCGCCACCAATTGGCTGCTTCGGGGATCGCGTCCGCAGGCCCTGGCCGCCTCAGCGATCCGTCGCTGGAGCTTTTCAAGTATCTCTTTCACACCGCCACCTCTTTGGCGTTTTTATGGCTCAGGTGGACCGCGCCAAGCTTGAGGAGGATTTCGACCACTTCACAGACGGGCAGGCCGACCACGTTGGTGTAGGAGCCGTTGATGGCGCGGACCAGGAAGGTGCCCAGTCCTTGGATGGCATAGGCCCCGGCTTTGTCAAAGGGTTCGCCGGAGTCGATGTACCAGTCAATTTCGGCCGCGCTGAGTTCCTTGAACAATACTTGGGTCTGGGCTGCCGTGCAATGGCAAACGTTTGCCTTTTTACAAACGATCGCGTATCCGGTATAAACGAAGTGGGTCTGACCGCTGAGCCGCTCCAGCATTTCACGGGCCTGGCGGGCATCGGCCGGCTTGCCGAGAATGGCATCATCGATGGTAACGATCGTGTCCGCCCCGATGATCCAGCTACTCGGGTAGCGGCTGGCGACCTCGTCGGCCTTGGCCTGGGCCAGGGTTGTAACGTAGTCGGCCGGATTCTTCAATTGGACCGTGTCTTCATCGAAAACGCTGGGAACCACATCAAAGGTCAAGCCGGCCTGCTCGAGCAGGTAGCGTCGACGTGGCGATTGGGATGCCAAAATCAATTGTGGGCTGGTGGATTGCATGACGCATTCAATCATTAAAGGACATTGTTGCGGTGTCGCGGGTGAAGCGCGATGACATTTCGCATGTTTTCAAAATCGTTATTTTTTACCAAATGCCATGCATAATAACAAGGAACAAAGCGCCAACGCTGATGGCCACCGGCGTTTTTGGGTGATCGGAGCCGGGCATTTCGGGAAAATCGCCGTCCGTCGGATCGCAAGGCATATCCCCGGCGCAAAAATCAAGGTCGTGGATCGATGCCTGCCAGGATCCGGGCTGGAGAGTGCCATTCAGGTCCGGGCAGACGGTGTGGCCTGGCTGAAGGAGATGCTCATCCCCGGTGCGCCCGTTGATATGATCGTTCCGGCGATTCCGGTGCACGTCGTAGCGGGCTGGATCCGCCTCGTGTTGAGCAACCGTTTCGATGCCCATCCGCTGGCCATTTCGGCAGACTGGCTGGCGCAGCTGCCGCACGCAATGGCAGCAGGATCAGCGGGCCAAGCCTATGTCAGCCACGCCGACTTCATTTGCCCGGACAATTGCCCCGAGCCGCCGGATCGCTGCACCCACACGGGGAAGCCCCGGCCCATGGATTTGTTTCGCCTATTGGCAAGGCTTCAACTCGATGACGTATTGCCCATTGTCCTGCGCAGCCATCAACTGCTGCCCGGCGTCGGCGGACTTTTGCCGGCCGATCTGTTCAGCGCCTTGAAATTCGCAGAACAGAACTATCGGCGTCCCCTGATGATTGCCACGGCTTGCCGCTGCCATGGTGTTGTGGATTTCATGCGTCTGATCAAGCGCATTCCCAATATGGAAGAAGGCAGCCGATTTCCTTGACATTTTTCAGGATACTGGTTAAAAGCAGCCTCACAAACGCCGTGTCGTCGTGTGCTCCTCAGTAAGTACTCAGTATCCATCGCCCGGGTGGCGGAATAGGTAGACGCAAGGGACTTAAAATCCTCGAAGTTTAACTTCGTGCCGGTTCGATTCCGGCCCCGGGCACCAGTAAAAACAGGCATTTGCAAGATTTTGGTGGATGCTTTTTTATTGGTTGCGCCAATTTGCCCCACTTCTGCCCCACCTTTGAAACAATTTTCCCACCGGCCTTTCTAACCAACGCCATCAGTCTTTGGGATTCCCCGTCACCCAAAAAGGTACATTGCGACCTGAATATTTGCAGAAAAGTTACCCATTGGAATGGGCGTGTTGCATTTTGCAACGACATTCTATGTTTTTGTATAGCTATCAGCTATATTCATCTGTTTTTAAAGGGAAAAGTACTAAAAATTAAAAAAGGAGGTTTGTGAAAAGATAAATCTGTGTGCATCAAGATCGTCATGACGGCCGAGAGTCCTTAATTATGAACGGCCAAAAAAAGGAGAAGAATCATAATGTCCCAAAAAGTCGATCTCAGCGACATGGCCGAAAAATGGTCCTCAACCGTGGTTACCCGCACGAAGATCGGGGAGTTCAGCGGAGGGATGATCACGCCAGGCTACATGGCGAACCTTGATGCTGCCGGCGAAGGCCCCGCAGATAGTTTCATGATGGGCGGTAAAAAATGTTACCGGGTCAAGAGCCTAATTTCCTGGCTCGAAGCGCGTATAGAGACGGCCGCTCCGCCTAAAACCCCGGCGGCCCATGGTAGAAGATGATGGGCATGCCAGCAACAAAGGGACGCCAAGCTGCCGTATCTCTACCGAATAACACCAACGCCGAAGAGTCCCTCATTGTAGCGATGATGCTGGATCCGGACGTTATAGCTGCAGTCAGGGATCTTGTCGATCCCGGCGACTTTTACCGGTCGCGACATCAGCCGATTGTCAGGGCGATCTATGATCGTCACGGCAATGACCTGTCTTGTGACCTTATGGGCATGGGGTTGTCTTTGGACGGCGAGGCCGCGTACCTCGCTGGGTTGATTGACAAGGTACCGGGGGCTAGCAGTATTCAAACCGCCGTCGAGGCTGCGGAAAAAATTGCTGCCGATGCGAGGGCACGGCGGCTCGCTGCCGGCATCAGCCAGATAAACCAACGACTTTTTGATCCGTCCGCCAACAAAGATGATGTAGTCAAATTCGCGCGGGACACTATTGATGCCGTAATAGCCGATGCGACCAAGGACAACGCATGGCCTGACCCATTGCCGCTGGTGGCGGATGAGCGGCCAGCACCCTATCCCATGGATGCGTTGATAGGAATGATTGGCGATGCAGTTCGCGAGGTGACGGAGTTTGTCCAGTGCCCGGCCGCCCTCGCTGTTGGATCGGCCGTGGCGGCGATTTCCACGGTAGCGGCCGGTCTGGTCGATGTGCGGCGAGACGAAGGGTTGCAGGGGCCGGTTGGTATTGCGGTGATCTGCATCGCTGATTCGGGCGAACGGAAATCAAGCGCAGACAGCTATTTCACAGGGCCGATAAGAGATTGGGAACTCAGTGTTGCCGATGAGATGGCGCACGAGATTCAGGCTTGGCAGGCTGATGATACAGCATGGCGGGCTAAGCGTGACGGCATCGTAAACGCAATTCGGTCGGCCGCCCAGCATGACGACGAAACTTCTGAATTAGAAGATAGGCTGGCCGAGCATGAGGCCCGGCAGCCGGAACGACCACGGGTCCCTCGCCTGCTTATCGGCGACGCAACCACCGAGGCTCTGACATGGCGGCTGGCGCATGTGTGGTCGGTGGCTGGTGTTCTTTCGTCAGAGGCTGGGATTGTTTTTGGTGGCCACGCCATGGGACGGGAGACAATCATGCGCAACTTGTCAACCCTAAACACCCTCTGGGACGGCGCACCCCTTCATATTGACCGGCGCACCACCGATTCCTATACCGTCCCGGCGGCACGGATCACGCTCGGGCTGGCAGTTCAACCCCAAACCATACAGCGATTTGTTGACGGCTCACAGGGGTTGGCACGTAGCATTGGATTCCTGGCCCGGTTCTTGATCGCCTGGCCGGAATCAACTCAAGGCACCCGGATGTATCGCCCGGCACCCAAGGGCTGGCCGGCCCTAAATCGATTCCACGACCGGCTCCGTGTACTACTCGACTTCCCGGTGCCGTTCGATGACGCGGGCAAACTGACACCTACCGTCCTTGATCTTTCACCCGACGCCAAAATTGTGGATAAGGTTCCATGACGACATCGAGCGCGAACTGGCCGATACCGGCGAATTGGGTGACGTGCGCGACGTCGGATCAAAGGCCGCCGACAATGCCGCGCGGCTGGCAGCACTGTTCCATGTGTTTGACCATGGCCCCCAGGGCGAGGTTGGCCAGGAACATATGCAGGCGGCTGCCCGCATCGTGACATGGCATGTGTTCGAGGCTCGGCGGTTCTTGCGGCGGGTTTCGTCGGAAACCGAAGGGCAAGGCGATGCAGTGATGCTCGACGCCTGGTTGATTGATCGATGCCAGCAGGATGGGGTGATATCGATACCTATCAGCACCATCCAAAAATCCGGCCCGAACCGACTACGGAAAAAAGCCGCGTTGAATGCGGCCCTGGCCGAACTGGAAGATGCCAACCGGTTTAAGTTGACCACGGCTGGCAAAAAAAAATCGTCAAAATAAATCCCAAACTGTTGGAGGTGGCAGATGGCGCTGCATGACTGGCTGACCGCAGGCCCACAACCGGTTGCGGCTGAGGTTTCTGCGGTTATTGCGGTTCCAAACCGGGAAAGGCCCCGTAAAACCGCAAAAACCGCAAGAACCGCAACCGCAACAAGGAGCAATAGGCCCACGAAAACCGCAAAAACCGCAACTACCGCAGCCGCAACCAATCTCCCCGACCGTTGCCCACTACGCGGCGGTCCGGTTCCGAATGAGTGCCGATTCGCCCCCATGCCCTTTCGGCGGCTAATCCGGGAAAGGTTGCTGCCCCTGCCCAACGGTGGATGCCCGTTCGTCGATGTGTGCGGGTTCACAACAGGACGGCGGGAGCAACTGCCAATGACGACAAGATGTTTCAATCTCGATTGCGAGCACGTTCAGCGCCGGCAGCATGATGGGATCAAGAAGTTGTGGTGCGACCGAGCTTGTCTTGCTGTTATCGATATGGACCGCTGCCCGGCGGGACGATGGACGCGTGACGGACACGGGCGACCGGTGCTCATGGATGAGGACAACAGATGACCGTTGCCGCAATGAATTTCAGGCCTTTCGACCGTGGCTCCATCCAAGGATTTTTCGACCTGCGATACCACGGCCTGACAATCCGCGGCTGCCGCCTCATAAGCACGAACGGCGGTCAATGGATCGCTTTCCCGCAACGACAGGGTGAGCAGGATGGCGAAGTCAAATACTACGAGTTGATGCACCTGACCGCCCCGGAAATGGATCACGTCCGCAAGCTGGTGTTGGCCGACCTACAGGCACAGGGGCACTTTGAACGGTCGAAAAAAAAGGCAACATCGAAACCTCCGGCTAAGGCCACCCACCGAACACCGGAGGGCGAAGATCTGACTGAGTACTACAGCCAGCCCGAGAGTGATGACATCCCGTTTTGAAAGGATCCGCAACATGGCATTCGCATGGAACCAAAAAGGCATCAAAATAGTGGCAACGCCGACAAGAACCTATCCCCTTACCTCAAATGCTGGGTTATGCAAGGCAACACCTGCGTGGTCGGCGCCATCGGTGAGGGCACGACCAAGGAGATCCAGGTCAACTGGAACAGCCCGTTTGAAGAGGACACGATCGGCGGGACATTCCAGAAGATAGGCGGCCTGGTCCAAGAAGAAACCGGACGGACATCCAAGACGCTATTGTCGTCTGCCCAGATTTGGGAAGGAAACCAACCGCACCAATTCAATTTGGTGATGAAATTTTACGCCCTGTCCGACGCCAAGGCAGAGGTCATGGATCCGTGCCGCGAATTGGAGAAGATGCTTTCGCCCAACGTGAACGCGAGCCTGCCATTCGAAGTGGGGAGTGACGGGGATCTGCACGTCGGCCGGGTCCCTGGAAGGGTATGGATCAACGTCGGCCGCAACGCCCTGTATGGCCCCTGCGTGATCACCGGTATGACCATGCCGCTCGATAAGGAAAAAACCAAGGACGGGTATCTCATCCGTTGCGAAGTTAATCTGCAGGTTGAAACAAAACAGATGCTCAATCGATCTGACATCGACAAGACATACGGGTAAAGGACAGCAAAATGAGCCAAATTTTGATGGACAAAATTAAAAAATTAGAAGCACAGATCAATCGCCTGCAACAGGCCACGGGCTTGGCTGAGCCACAGGCCCCCCGGCGAAAAAAAGAACCGCCCCGACCAACACATTACGAGGACTACATGGAGGCGTTGCGCAACCGTGGGCCGCGGAAGTTGAGCCGCCGGGAGAAGGCTTTGCGCAACCAGATTGCACCAGTGCCACCTCCGCTTAGGCCTACAACGGATTACGGCCACAGGGCCGTCGTTGAACGCCGGAGGGATAAACGCAAGAAGAGGTAGACGTGTCCGTCTTTTGTGCCAGGAAGACTCAAACATCGATGATTGGCTACTCCAAATACGGATAATCCATCGTGACAAATTTGGTCTGAGGGATTTAAGCCATACTCACCCGAAATTGCATAGATTGTAATTCCATCCGCCGGCTGGCCAACTGATTGACCGGCCACTTAACTGAAGGAGAAAAAATGCTGAACCATGACAATCTCGTTGTTGACGCTCAACATGCCAGACAGGTTGCGGAGTGCATCGCCAATAAACTCGATGACGGGTTTGTGATTTGCATCTCGGAGACGACCCACCACCGGCCTGAAAGCATCAGGGCCGCTCTACGCCAAATCCGCCCAGAAGCTGCGGTAACCATAATCGCCGATCGAGACTTTGCCAGGTGGGTTCATTCTCGTTGCCGGGTGCTGATCGCCAACATTCATGCACTTGGCATCATTGATCTGGGCAAACGGAGGATATCCGCCGTTTGCATCGCGACCCGACCGGTTATGGCAGATGACCAGCCCGAGACTATGTTCAGGCTACTTGCGCCTGCTCAAGATGGGGCAGCCCCCGAGCTTGTCAGTCCCTATCCGGGATACGTTCAATACGTTCGATCGAGAATTGAAAATTACAAACGCCTGCAAAACCTGTATCGCGCGGTTTGATGAGAACGAATTTAAAAACGGGCCGGTTCCGGATGCGGGTCCGGCCCCCAACCAGGAAAAAGATAAATGGTCTCCAACAAAATCAACTACGCGAACGAATGTAGGACATGGCTAACCTTGAAAGCCCAGGGCCAAAAAGTTACCCAAGCCAATTATTGTAATATGCGGTCAAAGGAAATCGGGAAAACCGTGTCATTATCGTACTTTAAAAAGAAGCTGATGGCGGTCAAACGAGAAGCTGAACCGAAACAAAAACGGGTACCGGCAACGAACCGGCGGTACCCGACCAAAATGAGCTAAATGTTCCAAAAACGGTTCGGTCAAAAAAAAGCTCATATGGGGGCGTTACCATTACCGTCAAAGCCCCTGCGGGCGACAGTTTAATCAAGATAACGATTTCCGTTGCTCCACTTACTATCAACGAACATCAAGGGGCTCAAATCCCCAAAAATACCGAGACCCCATAATTGACAACAAAACTGTACCCTCCGTTCTCCGTGAGCCGTCGGTCTCAAACGGGCCGAATATCCCAACCCAGTTTGACGACACCATGCTGACGTTGATGGCGATGGACAAAATATGACTATCAATCAAAAAACACAGTCCGAATTTAAGGCTTTCGAGAAAGTCTTTAATAAGATCCGCAGGGCCAAAGCAGAGAAACGGAGAGATGCATACGGGACGTTGACCCCCGCAACGAGGCGGCGCCACCTTGCCTCGGGCGCCCCCCTTGATCTTATCTATGGCATCAAGCCCGATGGGACGCCCTTCACTGTCGAGGATCTCAAAAAATTCGATGAACAGGCCCGTAAACGCCGGAAAGAATACGGCGCTTCGAAAAAAGGCGTCCGCGTTGACCAACTGATTGCGGCGTCACGTACTGTAGACATTGATCGCAGCAAAAAAGAGATCCGTAGCGCCATCCTTTATCGAGTTTTTAACTCCAATAACGGCATGCTCCTACACTTCCGGGTCAGCTCCGGCCCGGACAGCAAACACACACACCACCAGGTCAAAATCCGCCTTGATGAGTGGGATGAGCAGCTCGACGACAGTTCCATCAAGTTGCCCCGTGCAGCAAAGAACATACTTGACGGTCGTATCTCGTTCGATTGCGACTGCGGCCGGCACCAATACTGGTATCGGTACGTGGCCACCATCGGCGGATTTGCCGTGAGCCCATTGGAACGTGCATACCCCAAAATCCGGAACCCGAAATTGACCGGTGCCTGCTGCAAACACGTCCTCAAGGTCCTGGCAACCCTGCGCGGTCCTGCCACGCGAAGGTTGATAATGCTCGAACTGAAGAAAGAAGCTGAGCGGATCGGGTTCGGTGACGACCGTGGCGGGGTCAACCGGTATCTCACCCGGGGTGAGCTGGAGACGGCGGCCAAGTCGAGTGCGGCGATGCGGGGCGTGGACAAGGCGCAGGCCCAAAAGGCCTTCCGGGCCTTTTTGGATGGGAAGGCCGCATTCGGCAAAAAACTCAAGGAGGAGGGGGTCAAAAGGAAAATGGACGAACTGCGGAAGGCTGCGCTTGAGCGCGATACGTATAAATCGATTGCAAAACAAGAAAAGTCACGGGGAGACCGTGAGGCCCGTGACAAGGCCCTCGCCCAGCTTGGGGAATACATGGCGGTGTCCATTTACCGAGACAAGATGACACGGGATGCGGCCATCAAATCGTTTGCCAACGCCAACAAGATGAAATTAGACGATGTTAAAGAGTTGGCTGAGAATGTCAGCCACGGAAAATAGTTAGTATTTATAATTAGTTGCAAACCATAACCATACGAAAGGTAATCAAAATGATAGACCCCGTAGACAACAGTATTGGCATCATTGAAGCCTGCGAAACACTTGAGATGTTGAACCACCTCATTGAGAGCTTGCCTGGAGACCCAAGTCGCAGGCAGCTGCACGTCATGGTCGCCATGCTGCTTGGCGGCATTACCGAGGCTCTATCGCTGCTGCAGACCGAAGTTGAGATCACCGACCCCGACGACCCTGAAGACATGTCCCGGTGCCACAATCAAGATTAACCCCCATCCGGTGGGGCGGGATAGTACGGGCTCGCCTCACCGTTTTTCTCATGTTTAGTGTCAAAATGAAGTAATAAAGAAATGAAGTAAACTTTATATAACTATTTGAAGTTATTAAAAAAACTATTGACATATGACGGGGCACATGTGACTTTGATATTGCCATGGCAATAACTTTAACCACATCAGAATGAGAGGTGACTAGTGACAGCACATGCAGATGACACCATATCCCGTCTCAGCAGCGCCATGATCGAAGGCGCCGGGGCCTATGACATGCTCGGATCCGTCATCGATGTCGCTGAGACCCGGCCGGAGAACCCCACCGAGGCCCAGCTGATAGCCATCCTTGCCATGGTCCGGAGGGTATGATCGTAGCCCGGAGCCGCCTACAGGGGCTTAGTATAGTTGGCGGATCGGCGCTTGGTAATCTGATCCAGGACGCCATTGACGGAAAGGGGACAGCCGATGAGTAATCCATCCTCAACCGAAATAATCGAGCTGTACAAAGATCGTGTAAACGAAGCAGCAAGCCAATTGCAGGCATTGGACGGGTTCGTGCTGGATGCCATGGAATCCGGTACCACCGAACGCGGGTGGTATATGATCGCAGATATGGCACGGGCAGGCATTAAAAATGTGCGAGCCCATCTATTCACGATCACGGAAGAAGTTGAAAGTTTAAGGGAAAGGTCAAAAAAGGATTATTATCATGAATGAATTCAACAGAATTTACATCGATTGGGCAAGCATGAAACCCGATCCCGAACCTCCGATCGTGGTCAGGGACCCGCTGGATTATGACGATCCCCCGCGGCCAAAACCACGGCCGCCGAAAAAGCCGGAATCGTCTGAGTTCAATTATCACCGGTGGCTTGCTCAACGGCGTTGGGAATGATTATCGGCGGCCCCTGATAAAACCCGAGGCTGCCTCAATGTGCCACCGATGGTGTTCGAGATGGACCGTGGCGCATGGATGATTTTGGTGATGGGGTTTGATGGCGCCGAAGCATTACGGATCAAAAAAGAATTTGTATCTGCCTTTGACCGCCTTGAACAGATCGCAATGGGCAAGTCCATGCAGATGGTCCCCAGTGCTGACCAATTAATCTCGCAGGCAGCCACTGGAATAAGGAGAAGTCAATGACACCACAGCTTAAGAACGAATTGGTAGAAGGAATCTGCTTGGCGGCGCAAATGGTGATGGGTGCACCCGAGTCAGCGGCACTCAATCAAAAATTAAAAGATGATCCCGATCTGTTCGCCGGAATGGAAAAATCACTGCGATGGACAGAACGGGCTCTTAACGACTGCATCGCCCAAGGTGGCGTTGACATCCGCTTCCCTGGTCACGAAGATTACTCATTCCGTCTCAACGTGTCCCTTGGCGGTGTTCAACAAGCGCTCAAAATGCTTGATGACATGCGGAGCGAGTCGCAAACAGCTTGACTCCCTTGGGTAATTCCGGACGGTTATAGAGAGTGGCTGTGACCCACGCAATTCACCAATGCGGCCACCTGTGCAACTGGGTGGCCGTTTGCATTCCCGGGCCGAGAATCCTTGACCGATCAGTCGGGACAATGTATCGTCGCCGGAGACAAAATAAAAAGAGGATCACACCATGCCCGAAAAACAAACAAAACCGAAAGGACCAGGGCGCCCGAGGAAACACCCCGATGGTGCCGCCCGCCGGAAGGCCTACCGGAACCGCAAGCAGCAAGATGGTAGGAGGATTGATGGGTATGTGAATAGCCATTCGTCATGGAAGCTGAGGGCACTTGGAAAGGCTTGGGGCTTGCCGGTCGGCGGTGTCATCGACCGTTTGCTTGAGGATGCAGACGATCGGTATGGGGATATTTTGTTCCCGGAGACGGATTGACTCAATGCGTCGACGTGGCAGCACCCAATCCCGACACCACTGCAAACCATCAAAACGATTACCTGACCGCATCGCTGATTCTGTCGTTGCCGGATCCAGGGCGGCCTGCTTTGGCACGGAATCAACCATCGACCGGCCGTCTATGCACCATGTCCAGACGGTCAAGGACTTGGGGCTGAGAATAGATTTGGGGAAAATGGGCAAACCCCAGGGGAAAGGGCTTGCCCCAACTGGCGGTGCAGGGCTGGTCAATGGAAGCGGATCTGGTCTATGGGGGACAGTGCCTCTCAGTGGTGACTGTATCGGCTGATCCGGATCCGAACTTGAGCGGCGAGTTTCTTGCTGTTGCCTGGCATGCCTTGAGCGATTTACGTTTCCGGCGACGAAAATTAGTGAGACACTTTCATAAATGCGCAAAAGACCATAATAATGATAGTTTTATACTACCATTGAGACACATTTTAAATAGAGCAATTAATGTTGTATTGAATATAAAAACAAATTGTTAGAGTGCCTTTGACGTTGCTATTTAACATAATGAATGTTATCGGACATTATTGCAACTATAAGAAAATAAAGGAAAAAGTAGGACGCTATTTTGTAGCGGTAGCTTAATTTAACTTGATACGGCATCATTATTCAATATTTATCTTGATACATACCTGGTCTGACAGGAGCAAATCCCGCCACTGTACAATTACTTGATCCGCTTGATGGGGATCACCTTCCCGTTGGCGTTCAGCCTTGGTTTCATGGCCTCATGGAGACCATTCAGGGCGGCCGTTTTTGAGTCTTCATTTGAGTGCACATATCTCATAGCCATCTGAACCGTTCGCCAGCCCATAACGTCCATCAGGTCGGCGGGATTCAACGTTTTCGCCAGTTGGGTGGCGACGGTGTGCCGTATGGAATGAAAGGTGATCCTGTCCCGCTTCGTTCGTCCGTTGTTCAGCTTCAAATTTTCAACTGCGGTCCTGAAGTTGGTGGGTGCCTCCTTGAATGGGCTGCCACCTTTTTTCAAGAAAACGCGCTCTTCGAGTTCACCCTCGGGCAGTTCGTCAAAGAGGGCGATGATGGCCGGAACAATCTGGATGGTTCGGGCATCGCGGTTTTTGGTTTCAGGGAACACCAAAACACCACGGCCCTGGTCAACGTCCCGCCATCTCATATTGAAGGCTTCGGACGCTCGGCAACCGGTCAAGAAAGCAAAGCGAGTGATCCACCAAGCGTTGGCATCGATGCGCCGGAGCTCCTTTAAAATGGCGTCGGCTTCATCCGGTGAGATTACCCGAAGGCGCCGGTTGCTGTTGCCCGGTCCGGTCGCCCCGATACGTTTACCGGTCGGTGGTGGATTATCCACAAGCCCACGGTGGTAAGCATGTTTCAACAGTCGGCGAAGGGTGCCGGTTATATATTCGATGTACCGTTTTGATTTTTTGGCGTTGTTCAGTGTGGAAACCAATAAATCCCATTTCGCAAGATCGATTTCACGAATAGGCGTATTGCCAAGGGTAGGGGACAACCAAAGTTTGAAGTGACTGGCCTCTTTTTCATAGCTATTTTTCTTTTTTGTCAATTTGGCATGGTCGTAGAAGGTGGGCCAATAATCGTCGAGGGTAAGTGCATCAGCCTGTTGTCGAGCTTCTTCCCGTTTCCGCGCCTTATCTTCAAGCTCGCGTTTTTCGGCCAATGTGCGCGGTCCCTGGCCGGTTTTTTTGTTCCGCTGAAGCTCCGCCCGTAAGTCGTATGCGTCGGCAGCCGTCCAGCCTTCGGAACCCCAACCGACTGATTCTTCTACGGTGCGACCATCCACCTTATGCCGGATGAAAAAACAACGGTCGTATTGAACACCGTTTTTTCTGGTGGCGTGCTTTCTATATCTGACCCCTGGATGCGAAGTCGTAAATTTTTGCCCCACTCCTGCCCCACCTTTTTGGAAGAAACATTCTTTTTCATTATGAAGAAAAATGAAAAATAAATATCCAAAAAAATCAATAAAGTCAATGTCGTTATCTCTGATGAGTGAAGCGAAATGGAGTAAGGTGGAAAACGTTCTTTTTAGACTTAAAATCTCGAAACTTAGTTTCGTGCCGGTTCGATTCCGGCCCCGGGCACCAATAAAAACCAAGGGCTTAGCCAATTTTGGCTGAGCCTTTAAGCTTTCAGCGTATTTTTCCTGTCGCATAATAGCCGCTTTTACGAGCGGCACTGGACGCCCGAGGACGATCCGGCCACACGCCGGGCCATCGCTCAGGGATAAACCATGGGCTGCTTTTACATGGAAAGCCCTGCCAGGCTTCCTCTGCAGCCGGCATCCCACCACCCTGTTCCGTGAAGCATTGCTTCCCGGAACACCATCAAGGCCGACCAGCTGGCACGCCGGGTGGGCCGACAAGTATGCCTGACCGCTTGGCTTTTGACCGGCAAGGTCGTTCGCACCCACCAGGGCGATCCTATGCAGTTTCTTGCCTTCGAAAATGATACCGGTATCGTGGACACCACATTTTTCCCCGTGACCTACCGGCGTTTCTGCCTTATGCTGGACCGGTACCTATTGGAAGGGAAAGTGGAGGCCGATTGGGGGGCTGTGACGCTTACTGTCAATCGGGCATGGGAAATGGCGCGGTTGAGCTGCAGAGTGAACGGAATAGCCGTATAGTAAGGCACATTGTATACCAAGGCATGCGCTTACCCTATGCGGGTTATCGTATTGGCTGGAAAACGGGAGAGAATTGTATTACATATACTCGTTTAAAAAGAGAAAACCAAGAAAGGAACCTTGTCGATGTTACCCTATTGTGGCATTATTTTGAAATCAACTTTTTGATTTGGTTGATAATTTGGCGGAAGTGCATGGGAATCGAACCCACCCGGGACGGTATTAGCGCCCCACACCGGATTTGAAGTCCGGGAGCCTCACCAGTAAGCTGCGCACTTCCGTTAAATTGGCTCTTTTATGAAGGCGATTCTATTTTTTGTCAATGTTTTTATGATTGAGAAAAATGAATAGATTCTGGAAAAATTTAATAGTCTTTTTAGCCACAGGTGGTTTGATTGGCTTCGCACCTATTGCGCCCGGAACGTTTGGCTCTCTTGCCGCATTGCCTTTGTGCCTATTGCTTGCTCATGTGGACTACCCGGTGGCCATCCTTACTATTGTTCTGCTGATTGCCGTCTCTATCTGGATTTCACACCTTGCGGAAAAAATTATCGGGGAAAATGACCCTAAACAGGTGGTTATTGATGAAATTTGCGGCATGGCTGTTGCTTTATGTGGGATTCCGTTTACCCCCGTAAACGTATTTGGTGGGTTTCTATTGTTTCGAATTTTTGATATAAAAAAACCTTTTCCAATTCGATGGGTTGACAGAAAAATTCCTGGTGGAATGGGGATCATGATGGATGATATCATTGCTGGCGCGATTACAAATATCTTGATGCAAGGGGCAATTTTAATGCTAACTTGATAGTTTCTGTTACTAAATTAAATCTGAAAGGTTGATCCCGATTTTGAAAAAAAATGAAGACGTGGATGCGGCTCCTAAAAAAAAGGGAGCCTTGCGTGAAAATATCGAGGCGATTGTTGTTGCGGTCATTCTAGCCTTATTCATCCGTACTTTTGTCGTTCAAGCTTTTAAGATCCCTTCCGGATCAATGAAAGATACCTTATTGATAGGTGACCATATTCTAGTCAATAAATTCATTTATGGTATCAAGGCCCCGTTTATCGGGAAAACGCTTATTCCCATTGAAAACCCAAAGCGTGGGGATATTATCGTATTTAAATTCCCTGAAGATCCCAGCAAAGATTTTATCAAACGCGTTATCGGCGTCCCCGGAGACGTTGTGGCGATAAGAAATAAAAAACTTTTTGTTAACGGCGTTCAGAATCACAATCCGCATGCTATTTTTAAAGATCCCAAAGTCTACCCGGCTCAATTGCAAAATCGGGATAACTTTGGTCCGATCAAAGTCCCCCCAGGAAAACTTTTTGTTATGGGTGATAATCGTGACTATTCGTATGACAGCCGTTTCTGGGGATTTGTGGACATCGTTGCTGTGAGAGGGAAAGCTTTCATTATTTACTGGTCTTGGGATAAGGAAGATTTTGGTGTTCGCTGGGGGCGTTTGGGGCACCTTCTTGAATGATCTGTCAATCCGTTTCTCTGGAGTACCTGATGCCTGAACGACCTTACCGGATTCTTGTGGTCGATGATGAGTTGAGCATGCGCGAGTTGCTTGAATTTATGCTCGAAAAGCAAGGATACACCGTTATCTGTGCGGCCAACGGAAAAGAAGCTATTTCAAAAATTGAGACTGAAGGATATGACCTTTTGCTTTGTGATATCCGTTTGGGGGACCTGACGGGTTTGGAAGTCCTGAAAGCATCAAAAAAGAAAAATCCGCATGTCACGGTAATCATGATTTCAGCTTTTGCGACAACTGAGACCGCTGTCGAGGCCATGAATCAGGCGCCTTTGATTATGTTCCCAAACCCTTCGAGAACAAGGAACTGCTTCAGACCATTGCTAACGCATTGGAACGTAAGACCCTGGAAAAAGAAAAACATGCCTTAGACAATGAGCTGAAGGAAAGTATCCATTTTGGAAAAATCGTGGGAAACAGCCCACGCATGCTTCATATTTACGAAATGATCCGGCAGGTTGCCCGAACAAAGACAAGCGTCATGATTACGGGCGAAAGTGGCACTGGAAAGGAGCTGATTGCTAAGGCCATTCACGAGCAGAGCGACCGTGCAAATGCGCCTTTTGTGACCATCAATTGTGGTGGCATTCCAGAAAATCTCCTGGAAAGCGAGTTTTTTGGCCATCGTAAAGGTGCTTTTACCGGAGCAACCGCGGATAAACAGGGATTGATGGAAATTGCCCATAAAGGGACCCTGTTTCTTGATGAAGTTGCCGAATTAAGTATTTCCATGCAGGTCAAATTGTTACGAGCCGTTCAGGAACGGATTTTCAGGCCTGTGGGCGGAACACGGGACATTTCTGTGGATATTCGAATCGTCTCCGCCACAAATAAAAAATTAGAGGATGAAGTCATCGCCGGCAATTTTCGTGAAGATCTGTTTTATCGATTGAATGTCATCGAAATTAAAATCCCGCCTCTAAGGGAACGAAAAGGAGATCTACTATCCCTGGCGCAGCATTTTCTAGAAAAGTATTCCCGCGAATTGGGCAAGCAGGTTACTAAATTTTCATCTTATGCCATTGACCTTTTAAAGAAATATGATTTTCCTGGAAATATCCGTGAATTGGAGAATCTCATAGAAAGGAGTGTCGCCTTATCAAACACGAATATTCTGCTGCCGGACAGCCTTGCCATGTCGATCCACAAGAAACGCTGGATTGAAGGTGTTCGTAACCGGCGATTCGATATTGATGAGGTTGCCCAAGGTGTTTCCTTGGATGCCATACTTGAGGAAATTGAACGGGCCTATATCGAAAAGGCCATGGCATGCGCTCAAGGAAATAAAAATAAGGCCGCGGAATTGCTTGGTCTCAGCCTTCGTTCTTTCCGGTACAGGATTGACAAACTCAGTGTTAATTAAATAAGGTATCAAAACAGCCTTGCGAATCGACGGATAACATCTCAACTGCATCTCAACGCTCTTCATTACGTTCCTTTTCATAAAAAAACTAAATATTTCGAACACGGGTGCGATAAGGCTATCCAGACGTACTTTTATTGAACAGCCAGTTCCCCGAATTCGATCATGACAATTTACGGCACATCCTAACAAAAATTGACCCGAGGGAGAGTGATAGCCTGTAATTTTCTCTCCCTGGATGATCTCCAATAAAGAAAAAACAAAACAAAACAGATAATTAAAAAAATAGAGGACAGCTGTTAAGATTGGTACAATAGATGCTAAATAGCTAACAAACGAAAAAAGGAGGGAAGAAGTTCTAAGGCGTTTTGATTAACCGGTTTGTTTTACCAACATTCATTCTAGGAGGGTTTTTTAATGCTTAGTAAAATGAGAAAGATGGACAACAAAGGCTTCACCCTGATCGAATTGATGATCGTTATTGCCATCATCGGTATCCTGGCGGCCATTGCCATTCCCAACTTCATTGCTTATCGTAACAAGAGTTTCTGCTCGGCGGCCGAAAGCGATGCCGGCGGAATCGCAGCCGCTATCGCCGATTATTTCGCCATCCCCACCCACGTCAATACACCAATGATTAGCGATCTTTCCTATAATTTTACCAGGGAGGGCTTGGGTACTGCCAATCATGGAGCCATTGCGGGTGGCGACCCCAACGAAAACATCACCATCACGGTAGTGGATGGAAGCGCTAGATGCCCTGACGATTACATGACAGCCCAGGCGTTCAGCGGCACTGATAAACGAGATGGCTGGGATGCGACCAACAATATGTATTACAAATTTATCTCCCTGCAATAACCTCTCAAAGGCCTGCTAATCCTGCTGCAGATTCGATAAAAACAACACAACAGAAGGGGGAACGTCGTTCCCCTTTCTATCTTTATTTTTCCTTCGTTGAATGCATTCATGAGCAACCGCGATGATAGATTCAAACTGACACCACCACTCTGCTCTCTGATTCTTTTGTGGTTTGTATTGGTTGTCTATTCCAACACGTTCGACGCCTCCTGGCACATGGACGATATCCCCAATATCGTCAATAACCGGCCGCTGCATATCGACAACCTCATGCCCCGGACCCTCTGGCAGGCCTTTTTCGCCAAACCCGGTCATTCCGGTACCTATTACCGACCCATTCCCTGTTTGACATTTGCCTTGAACTGGTACTTCGGCCAAAATAACCCGTGGGGATACCATCTGGTCAATATCGTCATTCACGGACTGACAGCAATTGTCATTTACCTGGTTGTCCTGCAATTGTTTCAGACTCCCGCCCTGGTATGTCGTTATGAACACCATACTTTCCAAAGTGTGGCTTTGCTTTGTGCTCTGCTCTGGGCCGTGCATCCCCTGCAAACCCAAGCCGTAACTTATATCGTCCAGCGAATGGCGCAATTGGCGGCCCTTTTCTATTTGACAGGCATGCTGTGGTATGTGAAGGGGCGCTTGAGCCGGACCCAAAAAGAGCGCTGGCTTTATTTGGCCGGCTGTGGATTTTGCGGTGTCTTGGGTGTGATGTCCAAGGAAAATGCAGCCATGCTACCGGTGTCATTGATGCTGGTGGAAGTCTGCTTTTTTCAGCAGGGCCCATTGAAGATAAAGACACGCTATCTGGTTTTGGCAACCTGCGGCGTCGCTTCGCTGGTCTATATACTGGGCATCTATCTGTTTATGGGTGGAGATTATCTATTTTTCCTGAAAGGCTATTCAACCCGTTCCTACACGCCATTGCAGCGTCTTTTTACCGAGGCCCGGATCCTTTGGCTTTACCTCTCCCAATTGGCACTCCCTCTGCCCGGACGGCTTTCCATTGAGCACGATGTCGTGGTTTCGACCTCGCTGTTTTCACCTTGGACCACACTGCCGGCAGCCATGGGCATCGTAGCAATGATCGGGGCGGCTTTGGCCGGTATCAGAAAATTTCCTGCGGTTGCCTTTGGGGTTCTTTTCTTTTTCTTGAACCATCTGGTGGAATCCTCTGTTATCGGGTTGGAGCTAACATTCGAACATCGTAACTATCTTCCGGATGTTTTCCTTTTTCTACCCCTTGCAATAGGAATCCAGAGTTGGCTGGCAAGGATTCAATCACGAGGGCATAAATCCAGATTGACTGCGGCCAAGGCTTTGGTCGCCCTTGTCGTTTTGAGTCTTGGAACCGGCACTTATATCCGAAACAGGACGTGGCAGACCAATGATACGCTGTGGCTGGACGCCCTGACCAAAGCGCCCAACAGCGCCAGAGCCTTGAATACCCTGGCCATTCGTCTGGCATGGGCACCGCATGCCACTGCCCAACAGATGAACAAGGCAATCGAATTGTTTCAGCGTTCATTATCCGGTAACAAATCACGCACCTTGGTGGATGCGGATATTTACGGCAATATTGCCAATGTTTACAGTAAAAAAGGTGAATATATCAAAGCGATGGGCTATTTTGATAAAGCCATCGATGCAGATCCTGGCAATCTGAAGGTCAGGGCCGATAAAGCCTTCTGTATGATCAAGATGGGAGCATATACGCAAGCATATGAAATAACTCGACACCTGATCGAAAAAGCGCCTGACCGTTTCCGCTATCTCAATACGGCCGGCTTTATTTTGCTGTGGCTGGAATCCCCTCAAGATGCATTGGTTTTCTTACAAAAAGCATTGCGCATTGCTCCTTACGAATCCAAAGTGCTGCTAAATATCGGAGCAGCGATGAAAATGCTGGGCCATTACTCTCAGGCCGACTGGTTTTTCAAGAGGGCGATTCAACGCGACCACAATAATGTCTGGCCCTATCTCTTTCTCATTGAGAATCAGATTGAAGCCGGAAACCGTTCAATGGCCTTGGGTTACCTGATAAGAACCATCAATGCGTTTTCCGTCGATGCTGTCGATAATGCCTTCAAAACGCAGAAGGAAATCCTTCCGCCTTTTTCACGCCACGTGATCGAATCGGCTATACGGGATTTAAAACGGATTGAAAACCGTATTCATCAAGATGCGGTACCTTTGTTAAACCAGCAGCCATGATAGGGTATTCTCCAATGCGGCTTCTAATTCCCCCACTACTCATTCCAAAAAATCAAGAGACAAATCGCTAATGTTTTGGTACATCGCATGGCACTAAATCAATACCGCGCAATCAACGATCAATCGTCATCCAGAGAAGATATTATGGGCAAGAGCTTTTCAACGAATTGGTCAGAACTGACGTTGGGCGACCGCAGTAAAGCAAACCGGCTACCTTATAGCGTCTATTATTGTTTAGTGGTCGGTTTAGCGCTGATCGGGTTGCTTGACGCGATCTATCTTTCGATTTCCCACTATCGTGTCTATACGGATACGGCATATCAAAGCTTTTGTGCCATTTCCAAGGCCGTCAACTGTGATACGGTTTCCCAGAGCCCTTATTCAACATTGATTGGAGTCCCGGTGCCAGTTTGGGGAGTACTGGGCTATGCTTGTTTTATCATAATCGGTTTCTTCGCCGGTCAAAAACAGGCTGAACACAAGAGGTTGTGGGCTTCTTTGCAGATTATCGCTGTTTTGTTTTGTCTTTATAGCATCGTCCTGGCGCTGATCTCCACCTACTGGATCCACAGTTACTGCATCATGTGTGTCGTTTCCTATGGCGTAAACCTCGGCCTGCTTTTTTCGGTATGGATCATTCGGCGACGTTTTGATTCAACTTCCTGGATGATTGCCATAATAGCCGATTGGCACTATCTAACCAGAAATAGAATGCGGTTTGCGCTTGCGGTGGTTATGCCAATCGTAGTGGCGGCCATGGTAATTCTATGGTTTCCGGAATATTGGGAGTTGGTGCCTGCCCATGAAACGAATCAGGTCGAAAAGGGGATTGATGAGGCTGGTCATCCATATTTCGGCTCAACGGAAGCTGAGGTCACCATCACCGAATTCGCCGACTACCAGTGTTTTCAATGCCGCAAGATGCACTACTTTCTGCGCCGGTTGATCGAGCAGTATCCAGACAGAGCGAGGCTGATCCACCGGCACTTTCCCATGGACTACACAGTCAACCCCGGACTTAAGACAAACCTTCATGTAGGATCGGGTAAGATGGCGCTGCTGGCAATTTATGCTTCAGCCAAGGATAAATTCTGGCTGATGAACGATCTGCTTTTCGGCATGGCAGCCAGCAAAAAGAATTTCAATTTGCAGCAGGTTGCCGAAAAGACCGGCATCGATCAGAGGGAATTGGTTTGGGCATTAGAAAATAAACAGGTATATCAACGTCTTGCCATGGATTTAAAAAAGGGTGGTGAATTGGGATTGGAGGGAACGCCGGGATTTTTGATTGAAGGGAACGTTTATCAGGGCAACATCCCCTCTGAGGTGCTGCAGCGTATTTTTAACATAAAATGAGATTCGAACAGTTTTATGCGCTGGAACAGAAAAACCACAATATGCATTCTGGTATTGTTCTTGATCGTCATCATCAGTGCCATTTTCCTGATGGGGTCTGTGCCGCCGGTCAGTCGTGACGCGTTGACGCATCACCTTGCGGTTCCGAAAATTTGGATCGAGAAAGGCATTTTTACGGAGTTGCCGGGCATCCCGTTCTCTTATTACCCCATGAATCTTGATCTGCTATATATGGTTCCCTTATATTGGGGAAACGACATTGTTCCCAAATATATCCATTTCTCCTTTGCCCTGTTAACGGCCCTGCTGATCTATACCCATGTAAAACGGCGCGTGGATCGAGTATATGGATTGCTGGGTGCCCTCTTTTTTCTCTCGATCCCCGTAATAGTCAAATTGTCTACGGCGGTATACGTCGATTTGGGCCTGATTTTCTTTTCGGCAAGCGCCCTGTTCGCCTTGATCTGTTGGGTCGAAGACGGTTGCAGGATTCGATACTTGCTCTTGTCGGCCCTGTCCTGTGGACTTGCCATGGGGACCAAATATAACGGTTTGATCGTTTTTCTTCTTTTATCCTGCTTTGTGCCAGTATTGTATGTAAGAAGGGCGAACGATGAGGCATTAAATGGAACGCAACCCGTCAACCAGTTCAAGGCGTTGGGTTTTGGCATCGTGTTTGCTATCGGTTCTCTTTTGGTGTTTTCGCCGTGGATGATAAAGAACTTGTACATGACGGGAAACCCGATTTATCCATTATACAAAAATGTTTTTTCCAACGCTACCGAAACACAAGAAAAGTATGTGGCTGAGACTGAAGGGGGCGAGGCGTCTGAAAAAGAAAAGAAGCGGAATGCCAATAGCGGTTGGACTCATTTTTCTGTTCGGAAAGCTGTCTATGGAGAGCCTTTATGGCAAATCGTCCTGATTCCCATTCGCGTATTTTTTGAAGGCGTCGATGACAATCCCAAACATTTTGACGGTCGATTAAATCCATTTCTACTGATTTTACCATTGCTACTGATATGGGCCGGCAAAAAACAAGGCAACGGCCGCCGGTTTGAATCCAAAATCTTGTCACTATTTGCCATTGCCTATCTGTTGTTCGTGTTTTTCAAAATCGATATGCGCATTCGCTGGATCGGTCCCATCATACCTCCCCTGGTGGTTCTTTGCATGTATTCCCTTGCCAACCTGCGACGTTTGGGAGAATCATACGCAGTAAAATGGAAGGCATCACTTCTTATGGGATTTGCGAGAGTATTTGTTATTGCCATGCTCGCTTGGAATGCGCAGTATGTCCACGCACTTTACCGAAAAATCGATCCTGAGCCTTATATTGCCGGAGAAGTTTCCCGTGAAGACTATATTACACGGTTCCGGCCGGAGTATGAACTTATTCGATATATTAACAGCCAACTCCACGAAAATTCAATTATTCTTTGCTTATTTATCGGCGACCGTATTTACTATTTTGACCGACAGATTTATTGGGATCCCAAAATTTTATCCAAAGCGGTGAACGACGCCGATTCCATTGATCAAATTGGTGCAAATCTAAGCAATTTGGGGATAACGCATTTATTAGTACGCTTCGATCTGACGCAATCCTGGATCAAAAGGACTTTCGACCATGAGAATGAAGCGCTTTTAAGAACCTATTTCCAAAGACGTGCAACTCAAATCGGCAAGCATGGTGGCTATGGATTGTTTGCATTGAACGCAACGAAAAAGTGAGATCAACGGAATCGATAAAAAGGTTTTATGATGGAAAAGATAGTGTCCCCCGAAGTCAGCCTCATTATTCCCGTGTATAATGAGGCCGATAGTATTGGATCTCTCCTGCTTGAAATAAAGGAAAGATATCCTGGATTCGAATTGATTGTCGTTGACGATGGTTCCACCGACGATACGGTGCAAGTGGCAGATAAAGCGGGTGCAACCGTTTTTTCCCACCCTTACAATATAGGAAATGGAGCTGCCGTGAAAACAGGGATTCGCATGGCAAAAGGCGATATTCTCGTATTCATGGACGGCGATGGTCAGCATCGTCCCGGAGATATTGGAAGAATGCTTGAATTGTTTCCAAAATACGATATGGTCGTTGGGGCGCGAACAAGGGGGGGCAGGCCACTTTTGGCCGTGCGATCGGCAATCAAATTTATAACTGGCTGGCTTCCTATGTGACCAAATTTACGGTCAGGGATCTGACGTCAGGATTCAGGGCCGTCAAAGCACCTATTGCCAAAAGCTATATTTATCTTTTACCCAATACATATTCATATCCGACGACCATTACGTTGGGTGTCCTTAGAGATGGTCAAAGCGTAAAATATTTACCGATTGAGGCATCCAAACGCAAATCCGGAAAAAGCAGTATCCGAATTTTCAAAGATGGTGTCCGCTTTTTAATGATCATCATTCGTATTTGTACATTGTATTCTCCACTGAGAATATTTCTGCCTGTCAGCTTTACGATGTTTTTGTTGGGATGTGTGCGCTATTTTTACTCCTTTATGACTGAAGGTCGATTCACAAATATGAGTGCTCTTCTTTATATTTCTTCAATTATTATTTTTATGATGGGACTTGTATCGGAGCAGGTTTGTCAGATGCGATTTGAAAGAAGAGTCCCTAACAAAAGAGTTAAAAAACATCAATCTGATGATAAAAAGAACTAACTCGGTGCATTCTTCAGTGCAGATTAAGAAATGATTTTTTGGAAACTCATTTCTAAGACAATTATGCAGGATTAGAGGTCTAACGATGAACCCATTTGACCAGGGGTACTACGATGAACATGAACTTAAGAACGCAGGATTTAAATCAATTGGTCAGAATGTCAAAATTGCTAAAAATTGCACGATTATCGGTCTGCAGAATATTTCAATAGGCAATAATGTTCGAATTGACGATTATTGCTCAATTCTTGCCGACAATAATGGTTGGTGTCGTATTGGTTCATTTATTCATATTGGCGCATACAGCTTTTTGTCTGCTGGTGATGGAATTCAAATGGAAGACTTTAGTGGACTTTCACAGGGTGTAAGGATATATAGTAAAAGTGATGATTATAGTGGTAACTACCTTACCAATCCAACAGTACCAGAAAAATATAGTGGGGTGAAAAAAGGTATGGTGCGAATAGGCCGCCATGTCATTATTGGATCCGGCGCAGTGATTTTACCGAACATCTCCATAGGCGAAGGTTCCTCTGTGGGTGCGCTTTCCCTCGTTGCAACTAGCATAGCGCCTTGGTGTATTTATGCCGGTTGTCCAGCTAAATGGATAAAAAGTAGGTCTAAACAATTATTAGCGCTTGAAGCTAAATTGATTCAAGAAGTCACTAATAATGATAATAAATATGGGGTAGGATGAAACAATTGCAATTAATTAAACCTCGGGCTTTGCCCGAGCGACCCGAAAAAGTTCGGACCGTTCCGGCGAGCCTTTAAACAATGCAATGGCTCTTATGCATCGACCGTCCAATGCTGAATGATAAGATCCCTTCGGCCCGCCATCCGACAAAAATATCTCGCAGAGCCGCAGAGAGGAACAACCCATTGTGTGGGCTTTCGCCCAAAAGACCAAAAACGGATCCGTGCCGCAGCCCTTTATTTGATTTTCTTCTCAGAAATCAAATAATCTCTGCGTCTTTGTGTCCTCGAGCGAAGCGGGCGAGAGAAAGCATGGTTTTCAGCCCCCTTCGAGGGGGCTTCATCAAACCACCCGCTCTGCGGGTGGTCGGTGATTGTATTTTCAGTATATTTACAAATAAAAAGTAATAGTATTTGCTCGTTATTTTGGTTAACGATCGCCTATACTATAAATGTATATAGTTCTGTATTAAACGGATTGTCAAATTTTTTAAATGGTTTTGTCGAGGAATAATTTGTGAATATTAGAAGGGCAATTAACAACCTGATAATGAGTTATAATAGTATTAAAAAGCATCAGCGTAATTTAGAAATACAAACGTTATTGATTGGTAAACTTTTTGTGAACTATTTAAAAATAATAGATAATATTGATTCATTGAGCGATGTTGAATTTAAGGTTTTTTCTCAGTTTGGTGATGATGGTATTATTCAATGGCTAATAAATAAATTACAGATTCCAAATGAGACATTTATTGAATTTGGAGTTGAGGATTATCAAGAATCAAATACAAGATTCCTTTTAATGAATAACAACTGGTCCGGGCTTGTTATTGATTCTTCAAATAGTAATATCCAACGGATAAAGAAATCCGAATATTTTTGGAAACATGAGCTTACTGCGATAAATGATTTTATTACTGCGGAGAACATAAATGAATTAATTGCATCCGTAAAATTTAATGCTGATATCGGTATTCTTCATATTGATTTAGATGGAAATGATTATTGGATATGGAGAGCAATTAATACAATAAATCCAATTGTCGTAATCTTAGAATACAATAGTCTTTTTGGAATAGATCGGAAAATCACTATTCCATACGAAAAAAAAATTTGTGAGAGAAAAAGCGCATTTTAGTAATTTGTATTTTGGATCTTCATTGAGTGCTTTATACGATTTATCAAGACAAAAAGGGTATTCTTTTATCGGTTGCAATAGCGCTGGAAATAATGCTTATTTCATTCGTGATGAAATGTTAAATGAATATGTTAAGCCAATTTCACTGGAGAAAGGTTTCGTAGCCTCAAAAGTAAGGGAGTGCAGAGATAAAAATGGAAAACTAAGCTATTTAAGCGGAAATGATCGATTGTTAAAAATTAAAGGACTGCCTGTTTACAATATTGATACAAAAAGAATTGAAAAAATATAATTATTATAACAAAGGTAACCCCCCGCTTTGCCGGGGGACTCATAAAGTTTGACAATTCCGGGATTGAACGAAAGCCTTCAGTCATGTGAACCGTTCAAATTTTTTCAGACAAGAGGCTTTATGAGTAATTCTATTTGGTACCCCCCCTCCAATTTTGTAGGGAGAATCACCACAGATAGGCACAAGTGTATGTGTATCAACAGTCGACCGTAACGGTATCAAACACCAACAACAGGAAGGCCGGCGGATTCGGATTGACCAACTGAAGCTGTTTATGTAGATCCTATACCGCCTTCAGGCGGTTAATGGTCTAAAATACCGCTTTGAGCGGTTCACAATTCAATCCTCCGGCTTTGCCGGAGGTTCGTGACTAAAAAGTAACAGGATAAATAACACGTAATCAAATATTTATATGAAAAATATTTTGACTATTTTAAATAATCATTTCAACGCCCATTTATCAGGACAATCAAGAAGCAAAATAAGATCTTATAGGGTCAATTTTAACGTAATTTTGTCGTTCCTTTTTAAAGGTTTCAGTATAAGTATATATTTTATAATGGTTCCGATAACTTTAGACTACTTAGACGCTAATAAGTATGGAATATGGTTGACAATAAATTCAATAATTGCTTGGGTCGGATTTTTTGATATTGGCATAGGAAACGGTTTGCGCAATAAATTATCTGAAGCATTAGCAAATGATGATTTAGAACTTTCAAAGACTTATATAAGTACTACCTATTTTATTCTTTTTATAATTATAACAAGCGTCTCAGTTGTGTTTTTTACAGTCGACTTTTTTTTTTGATTGGGTAAGCCTATTAAGCATTAGTAATGAGGATGCAAAAGAGATCCAAACTGTTATAAGAATTATATTTGTTCTTTTCTCTATAAGATTTATATTGAATGTTATAGAAATAGTCTTAGCAGCAAAACAAGTGCCTGCTTTAAATAATTTATTTAATCTTTCATCAAATATTGTAGCACTGGTTGCAATCTTTATATTAACGAAAATGACTAAAGGAAATCTAATTTATTTAAGTATTGCTTATTGTAGCGCACCAATTCTCATATTGTCACTTTCGTCATATTTTCTTTATTCTGGAAGATTGTCGAAAATCAAACCTGAATTTGGACTTATTGACTTCAAAAAGATAAAATCTTTAGCAAGGATAGGGGGTCAATTTTTTATTATTCAAGTTGCATATTTAGTAATTTTTTCAACGGACAACTTAATAATTATAAAAATATTAGGACCCGTTGATGTAACATCTTACAATCTTGCCTTAAGATATTTTAGTCTTCCTATTGTATTGTTTACTATTGTTGTTACTCCTTTTTGGTCAGCTTGTACTGAAGCATATATTATTCAAGATTATGAATGGATAAAAAAATCTATAAAGAAACTCCTCGTTTTCTGGAGCCTATTATTTATTTTAATTATTTGCTTATTGATAAACTCTAATCGATTTTATCAGTTTTGGGTCGGAGAAAGAATTCAAATATATTATCTTTTATCAATGATTATGGCACTATATGCGATACTTAGTACTTGGAATAATCTTTTTGTTTATTTTATAAACGGAATAGGAAAAATTAGACTGCAGGTGATCATCAGTATCATAGGAATGGTTTTGAATATACCTCTCTCAATCTATCTTGCTAAATACCAAAATTTAGGAAATGTCGGTGTAATTTTAGGAACTTGTATATGCTTGTGTTTCGGTTCAATTCTTTTTCCATTACAAAGCATTAAAATTCTAAATCATAACGATTCCGGCATTTGGCAAAAATGAATAGTATAACACCGATTTTCGCGTAACAGCAACGATATAAACCCCATCCACACCTATATATAAGGAGTCTCTCTCTACTACCTGAGAAGAGAGAATAAAAGTCAACTTACGCTACCATCAGAGATAAACCCCATGTATCCCTTCTTGAAAATAGGCAGGTAGAATAACCTGCCATCTGGCTTTTCCAGACAATCATCCCCAATCGACATATATAGTCAGGTGGTGAGCAGCCCAAACAGCAGGAACGCCGCATGCCTTGTATCCTTTCCCCCCTTTGGGGGGGATAAAAGGGGGGGCATGTGCTATTGATCCGGTACCCATTTATTTTTTCAAATAAAAACGGAGAATAGCCATGCCCCA
>NZ_BBCC01000010.1 GCF_001311845.1 Desulfosarcina cetonica JCM 12296
GCCCCCGCTCCACCCCCCACGACCATTTTGGATCAGAGCAAAGACGTTTGGTCGTTCGAGAACATCCGCTTTGCCTTTGACAGCGCCGTCCTGACCTCCGACTCATTTGCCATCCTGGATCAGATTGTCGATGCGCTCAACACCTATCCGAACCTGAACGTGCTTGTCGAAGGCCACACCGACAGCATCGGCACGAATGCCTATAACATGAAGCTCTCCAAACGGCGCGCCCAGGCGGTGGTGGATTACCTGGTCAGCAAGGGAATCTCACCGTCGCGGCTTTCCTCCGAAGGCTTCGGGGAGGAACGCCCCATTGCGAGCAACAAGACCGCAGAGGGACGGGCGCATAACCGGCGGGTTCAGTTAGACAGAGTAGAATAATTCAATTTACCGTTAAACGGAGTTGAATCGATACGGCTGGTTAGGGTGGTTTGGCACTTGTCGCCGGACCACCTGATCCAGCCGTTGTGTTCTTCTTGGAGAGCGTCATGATTTCAGACAACGCATCGAAAGTCTGCCGACGATTGGCCGTGCTTCGGTGCGGTTGGTTGTTGATGGCAATGGTTCTGCTCATAACGGGTTGTCAGACCACTTATTATGCGGTCTGGGAAAAATTGGGCAAAGAAAAGCGGCATCTGCTTAAAGACAATGTGGAAAAGGTCCGTGAGGAGCAGACAAAAGCGTCCGACCAGTTTGCCACTGTCGTCGAACAAATCAAAGCCATGTACGGATTCGATGGCGGTGACCTGGAGGCGGTTTACGATCAGCTGAACCAGGACTACCAAACCTGCGAACAACGTGCCGAGGCTGTGCGCAACCGCATCGACAATGTTGAACAAATCGCCGATGATCTGTTCACGGAGTGGGCGGCGGAAATCCACACCATTCAAAATGTGAAGCTTAAGGCACAGAGCCAGGCCTCTTTGACGGAGACACGCAACCGATTCGCCCGGATGCAACGTGCCATGGCCAAAGCCGAAGCATCAATGACACCGGTGCTTCGTAATCTGCGGGATTATGTGCTTTATCTGAAACATAATCTGAATGCACAGGCCGTGGGGGCGTTGAAGAAAGAGGTCATGGATATCGAAACCGAGGTTACGGCCCTGATTGGCGACATGAACCGATCCATTCAAGAGGCGGATGCATTCGCGCAAAAGATTTAAGGAAAGTGGATGATGGAAGAAATTATACATAAAATCTATCAGTTGTTGACGGTTTATGGTTTGAAGGTGATTGCCGCCCTGGCCATATTCATCTTCGGACGATGGGTGGCCAAGGGCGTGCGGAAGTTGGTCGTCCGCATCATGGGCAAAAGCGGGGTCGACTCCACGCTGACGACATTTACTGCCAACCTGACCTACATTGGTCTTTTGGCCTTTATCGTTATCGCGGCATTGGGACAACTGGGAATTCAAACCACTTCTTTTATCGCGGTCATCGGCGCTGCTGGCCTTGCCGTCGGCCTTGCGTTGCAAGGCTCGTTGTCCAATTTTGCCGCCGGATTCCTGCTGATCATTTTTCGTCCCTTCAAGGTCGGCGATCTCATTGAGGGCGCCGGCGTATTTGGCGTGGTTGAGGCGATTCACATTTTTACGACCCAGTTGAAAACTGCGGATAATAAAACCGTTATTGTTCCCAATGCCAAATTGACCGATGATAATATCGTTAACTGGACGGTCAAAGGGACCCGCCGCGTCGACATGGTATTCGGCATCGGATACAGTGATGACATTGACAAGGCCCGTTCTCTCATCACCGAGGTCATGGGCCAGGACAATCGGATATTGAAAGATCCGGGGCCGCAAGTCGCCGTTTCAGAGTTGGCCGATAGCAGCGTTAATTTCGTTGTCAGGCCGTGGGTCAAGGTGGAAGATTATTGGGGGGTCTATTTTGATTTGACGGAAAAAATCAAAAAAACGTTTGATGCCAATGATATTTCCATTCCTTTTCCCCAACGGGATGTCCATCTTTATCAACATGGCGCCGCTGTCCCAATTGATGGTTAAAAAAACTTGACAGCTTTGTGTTAATTTAATAAGAATTCTCTGTTTATAAAAGAGGCTGAAGAGACCTTGCGCTTTGGCCTTTTTATTTGCATAGACCATACTGGGAGGTAATAGCGATGAAATGCACAACCATTCGTGATGGCCAGGAATGCGCTTTCATGACGGCTAAAGGTTGCGGATATAAGGGCGGTGTCTGCTATGAGATCGTGGAACAGTGTAAAGGGTGCGGGCGAACCTTGGAAATCTCTTCGGGCTGGTACTGTTCAGCCTGCCCTGAGCCGACCATCAAATGGAAGAACGGAAATTGTAATCTGGCGACGCATGTTTCCACCAGTATTGCGGAAAACGCACAGAAGATCAACCCGTTGAAGGCATCCAAACGTTCCAGAAAATAAACGCCGCGGACGTCGATATACCAAGGAAAAAACCCTGCCAACTGACCTGGATGGCAGGGTTTTGTGTTTTTCCACAGCTGCCCGCGTATCCGGATTAAATTGGGATGATATGCATCCTACTGATTTTTAAAGTTCTTTTGTCTTGACTTTTCATGCAGCCAACACGTAAATAGCCCAATTGGATCTTAAGATTGGAGGATAGAATACCCATGAATCCTCTTGCTGAACAGCTCAATCAAACCATTAAAGCTGCAGCTCCCCATATCTATGATATGCTTTCGGATGTGGGGAAAAACTTTATTTCCCGAAAGGCATTCTCAGTCAAAGTGCCGAGGCCAAGGAAAAGGCGCATACCATCAATGCGACGATTGGCATCGCCAAGGAGCGTGGGCGAACCATGCGCTTTGATAGTGTCATGGCTGCCATCAACGCCATTCCACCGCGCCAATCGCTGACCTATGCACCCTCTTTCGGCATCCCGGCTCTGAGAAAGCAATGGCAGAAAGAATTGTTTTCTAAAAATGCCTCCTTAGCCGATAAAAGGGTCAGCCTCCCGGTGGTGACCTGTGGTATTACCCACGGCATCGCCACCTTTGCGGATGTGTGGATCAATGCCGGTGACGTGATTATTCTCCCGGAGATGATGTGGGGTAATTATGGGATGATTTTTTCCGTTCGCCGGGATGCCCATATCCACCACTACAAACTTTTCACCGAAGACGGTCACTTCAATCTGCCTGCTTTTGAACAGGTGGTTCGGCAGGAGGCCGCCGACCATCGCAAGCTGACCGTGCTGCTCAATTTCCCCCATAATCCCACCGGCTATACGATCAGCGATGCGGAGGCCGATGCCATCGTCAAGATCCTGAAAGACGTTGCTTCTTCAGGGACTTATGTCGTTGCGGTAACCGACGATGCCTATTTCGGTTTGTTTTACGAACCGGAATGTATCCAGGAATCGATTTTTGCACGCCTCTGTGGTGCACATCCCGCGATCCTGGCCATCAAGCTCGACGGTGCCACAAAGGAAAATTACGTGTGGGGGTTGCGTGTCGGATTTATCACCTATGGCGGAACCTTCAGCGTTGATCCCACGGACTTGTTTGATGCCTTGGAGCGCAAGACCGCCGGCTGCATTCGCGGAACCATCTCCAATGCCTCGCATTTGAGTCAGACGATTTTGCTCAATTCAATGCTGGACGAGAAAAACAGCGCTGAAAGGCAAGAAAAATTTGATATTCTGATGGACCGTGCCAAACGGGTCAAAGCGGTTTGCACGGATCCGAAATATGCCCCGGCCTGGGACGTTTACCCCTTCAACTCGGGCTATTTCATGTGCATCCGGTTGAAAACCGTTGATGCGGAGACGCTCAGGGTTCACCTCTTGGACCGCTATGGCGTGGGGTTGATTGCGTTGGGACCCGACAATTTGCGGATTGCCTTCTCGTGCATGGAGGCAGCGGATGTTGAAAAATTATTTGATATTATCTACCAGGGGATCAAAGAACTGGAAAACAGCCAATAAATCATGGGGCAAACCGAGCAGAACAAGGGACTGGTTCGACGTGCCAAGGCGAAACTGTCGCATTTAAACGTTGCCCAGGCCACCCGCTGGTCCGCATATTTTATCGCCATCGGATTGATTGCCGGCTTAGGATCGGTGGTCTTCCACTATTTTTGTCAGCTTGGGATTCACTTCTTCCTGGACATGGCGGCCGGCTACCGGCCGCCTGCGCCCGCCGGCGAGCATCACCTGCTGCCGCTGACCACAACACCACCCAACCGTTGGGTACTCCTCTTTTTACCGGCATTCGGCGGTATCTTGAGTGGATGGCTGGTCTACACCTTTGCACCCGAGGCCGAGGGACACGGTACGGATGCGGCCATCCGGGCCTATCACTACAAAGGTGGCTTTATTCGCAACCGTGTGCCGATCATCAAGACCATCGCTTCAGCGATTACCTTGACGACCGGCGGTTCCGGCGGTCGAGAGGGCCCCATCGCCCAGATCGGTGCCGGGTTCGGTTCTTTTCTGGCAACCACCTTCAAGCTCTCCGATCGTGAACGACGCATCATGATGGCGGCCGGCATCGGTGCCGGCGTGGGAAGCATCTTTCGGGCGCCGTTGGCCGGCGCGTTGTTTGCCGCCGAGGTGCTTTACCGGGATCCCGATTTCGAATCCGAGGTGATCATCCCCGCAGGCATCTCATCCGTTGTGGCCTATTGTGTTTTCTGCCTGGTGTTCGGTTGGGGGTCCCTGTTCGATTCACCGCCGTTCAAGTTTCGCAATCCATTGGAGTTGGGCCCCTATTTGGTGCTGGCACTGGTGCTTGTGGCAATGGGAATTTTTTACATCAAGGCGTTTTACGGAACGATCCACCTGTTTGAATCCGTCAAAAAAATTCCCAATCATCTGAAACCGGCGATTGGTGGTTTGCTGACCGGCATCATTGGTTTCTTTCTGCCCCATACCCTGGCTTTTGGGTACGGATTTGCCCAAATGGCCATCAACAATGAACTGGCCATTCCGTTTTTGCTGTCCCTGGCCATCGGCAAGGTCCTCACCACCTCTTTCTCCATCGGCTCGGGGGGCAGTGGCGGCGTTTTCGGACCGTCCATTGTTGTCGGCGGGGCCATGGGAGGTGTCGTCGGACAATTCTTCCATTCCATTATGCCCGGTGTGGTGACCCAGCCCGGCGCTTTTGTGGTGGTGGGCATGGCCGGCTTTTTTACTGCCGTATCCAATGCGCCGATTTCAACGATCATCTTTGTCAGCGAGATGACCAACTCCTACCATTTGCTGCTTCCCAGCCTGTTGGTTTGCTCGGTCGCCTATATGGCATCCCGCCGCTGGACGATTTTCAGCTGCCAGGTTCAAAGCAAGGTGGACTCTCCGGCCCATTCGGGTGATTTTTTCGTGGATATCCTCCAATCGATTGCGGTTTCCGATCTGATGCCAATGATCCAGAAAGTTACCCTGATTCCACAAAGCATGCCCTTTGTCGAGTTCAAACGCTACTTTTCGGAGACCAAGCAGCACTATTTCCCAGTGGTCGATGAGGATCAGCGACTCGTGGGGATTTTCTCGGTAAACGATATCCGCGCCGTTCTTTTCGCTCCGGAGATTGAACATCTGGTGGTGATGAAGGATGTTGGAACATCGGATATCATCGTCACCACCCCCGATGAAGATCTCAATGCCGTGCTCCGGAAGTTTACCACACGCAATATCGACAGCCTCCCTGTGGTCCGCACCGACGATCACGGAACTCTCCTGGGAATGCTCAACCGGCGCGAGGTTATCGCTGTCTATAATCGGAAGGTGGAAGAGGCGAAGTCCAAACGTCAGGTACGATAGAAGGGACTGACTTTAATAGATGACTTCCATGAGAAAAAGACCCTGGGGCGGAGCGGTGGCGCCGGCCAGGGACCGATCCCTGGATCGAAGGATCGTTGCGATCTGATCGGCCGGAATTTTGCTCAGACCCACCTCCACCAGGGTGCCGACGATGTTTCGTACCATGAAGCGCAAGAAGCCATTGGCCGTGATATCAACGTGCAGTCTTCCATCGTCGGCCGTTTGAAGGGCTGCCTGGTGGACCGTCCGAATGGTGTGCGCCCGGGGGCTGCCGGCTCCCTCGAAGGACTTGAAATCATGGGTGCCGATGAGAAAACGGGCCGCCTTTGCCATTTCTGCCGTGTTCAGCGGTGCGCGAATATGCCAGACGAACTGGCGGCCGATGGCCGGAGCCAAGGGGCGATTGAGCAGGTGATAACGATAGCGTTTGCGTTTGACATCGAAGCGGGCGTGAAATTCGTTGGGCATTGGGTCGCAGGCACGGACGACCACATCGTCGGGTAAAAGGCTGTTCAATCCCTTGAAAAAGGTTTGGGCATCAAGGCCTGCGGTGGTTTTGAAACTGGCTACTTGGCCGCGTGCATGTACGCCGGCGTCGGTGCGGCCCGAACCGATCACAGCCACCTTTTCCCGGGTCATGACTGCCAGCGCCGATTCGATGGTTGCCTGCACGGTGCGGTCGCTTTTCTGTCGCTGCCAGCCGTGGAAACCGGAACCATCGTATTCAAGGATCAGACGAAAGGTCTGCTGTTTTTCTCTCCCGATCATGGACACGTCCTTTTTCAGTTAAAACAGCATGAGCACGGCGCTCATGGAGAAGAATGAAAGTAAGGTGGACAGTACGATGGCAGTGGCGGCGAATTGGGTATCACTGCCGAGCTGGGAAGAGAGGACAATGATGGCCGGGGAGGTGGGAAGGGCAAAAAAGAGCATGCCGACCTGTTTGGAAAGGGGCGAGGCGTTCAGCGCGTTAAGAAAAGAATAGCCGATCAAGGGTAACAGGACGAGTTTGATCGTGCATCCCAGGAGCGATTGGCCGAGATGGGTTTTCAAGTTTTTTAGCCTCAAGGTGCCGCCGATGGAAATGAGGGCCAAAGGGAGGGTCACCATGGCAGCCAGGCGCAGGGTGTTGTCGATGAAGACAGGGAATTCACCGATAAAACGGGCGTAGGCCATGCCACTCAGGCAGCCGATAATCAGCGGGTTGGAAATCAGGGCGCGCAGGGTGATGCGAACCCTTTCGCGCATCGCGATGGCCCTTCCCGAAAACCAGATCAGGGTGGAAACCGCCAGGACATTGATGAAGGGAATGATGAACCCGATCAAAATCCCAAAGCGCGAGACCGCCGGTTCCCCAAAGGCGTTCATGATTACCGCCACGCCCACGTAGGTGTTAAAGCGGTAACAGCTCTGGGAAAAGGAACCGGCCGAAAACCGGCTGACCCGGAAAATTTTGATGCAGACCGTACTGACGATATAGATCGTGGCGATGGTGGCCATGGCGGCGACGATCAAATCGAGCGTGCCGTTGTCAACGATCGGAGCGGCACCGATTTTCCAAAACAGCAGGAGAGGAAAAAAAATGAAGTAGACGATTCGGTCCGATGCCTTGAGAAACGGTTCCGTGGTAAAATTCAGGTGGCGCAGGAGGGCGCCGAGCCCTATGAGGGCGAAGACCGGAAAGATCGTATTGAGGATGATCATTGCGGACTAAATCCTGTCACAGCGAAAATTAGCCAGCTCGCGCTCCATGGTTTCGTCAAGCTGGTGGATGAACCGGGTCAGGGGGTATTCGGCACCGCAGCCCGTGCAGCGCAATGTTACCGCCCTTCATGTGCGCTTCAGTACCAGCGCATGGTGGCATTTTTCACAGGTGGGTTTTTCTTCAGGCATTCAATGGGTTCCCTGGGTTGGCGCTGATCGAAAACCGACAGCAAGTGGCATAAACTTGAAAATGGACGCTATTTATGTCATATGGCGGCGGTTTGCAAGGGGCGGCGAGAACGCGCGCGATTGACAACGGCCTGGCCTTTGGGCCGGGGAGACTTTTTTGCCGTATCCGCTGCCCTTCAGCCATGATATCACTCAAACGACGACCAATAAGCGAGGGAATGGACGATGGCGTCAATGACCTGTAAGGGCTTTCGGGCCGGCGGTGTTGCTGCCGGTATCAAAAAAGAACGGCAACCTTGACCTGGGGTTGCTCGTATCGGATCGACCGGCCCGGGTGGCGGCGGTCTTTACCACCAACCGGGTTCAGGCAGCGCCGGTTCTTTTGGACCGCGAGCGGGTCAAATCCGGCACGGCGCGGGCCATCATCGCCAATGCGGGTAACGCAAATTGCGCCAATGGTCCGCAAGGTATGCAGGCCGCCGTGGCCACCACCGCAGCGGTGGCCAAGGCCCAATCCATTCCCGACGATCAGGTGCTGGCCGCCTCCACCGGGGTCATTGGCGTCCCCTTTCCGACGGAGAAAGCCGTGGCGGCCATTCCGGATCTTGTCGCGGGCTTGGAAGAAGATGGCATTGATTTTCTGGCCCGGGCCATCATGACCACCGATACCCGTCCCAAGGCCGGCGCGCGTGAAGTCCGGGTGGATGGGAAAAGCTGTCGGATTGTCGCCGTGGTCAAAGGCGCCGGCATGATCCGTCCGGACATGGCCACCATGCTCTGTTTTGCCTGCACCGATGCGGAAATATCCGGTCAGGACCTTCAGGCGGCCTTGAAGCGCGCGGTGGATATCTCCTTCAACCGCATTACCATCGATGGCGATACCAGTACCAACGATACGGCGGTTCTCATGGCCAACGGTGCGTCGGGTGTTTTCATCCAATCGGAAGACGCTTTGACCGCTTTTCAGCAGCAGCTCGATGATCTGTTCATGGATTTGGCCCGGCAGATGGTCGCCGATGGCGAGGGAGTCACCAAGGTGGTCGATCTGACGGTACGCGGGGCGCGCAGTCATGACGATGCCTGGCGCATGGTCGACACGATTGCCCATTCGCCGCTGGTCAAAACCGCTTTTTTCGGTGAAGACGCCAATTGGGGCCGCATCATCGCCGCAGCCGGACGCGCCGGCGTCGATCTCGATCCGGATCGGCTGGATCTTTATTTTGACGATGTGCAAATGGTGGAGGGCGGTACCGGATGCGGTGTGGCGGCTGAGGAAAAGGCCACCGCCGTATTGAAAAGGCGGCCTTTGCCGTCGTTCTGGACCTGAACCTGGGGGATGGCATGGCCAGCATGTTGACCTGTGATTTCTCTTTGGATTACGTCAAGATCAACGCCGATTACCGCTCCTGAAGCACGACCGGGATGAAAGCCGCATGACGCAGGTGCGCTTGCAGAAATATCTTTCAGAAGCCGGCGCCTGTTCACGGCGGCAGGGCGAAGCCCACATCCTTGCCGGCAAGGTGACGGTGAATGGTCGTGTGGTCACCACGTTGGGGACACGCATCGATCCGGCAGCGGATGTGGTGCGTCTCGATGGCGTTCCCGTGATGCGGATCCAACCGCTGATCTATGTGATGCTCAACAAACCCAAAGGGGTCGTGACCAGTTGCAAGCATCGGGGCGAGGCAGTGGTCACGGATCTGGTAGACCTGCCCTCGCGGCTATTTCCGGTCGGTCGTTTGGATAAGGCTTCCACCGGCTTGCTGTTGTTGACCAACGACGGGCGGATCCACCATCGTCTTTCGCATCCCTCCTTCGACCATGAAAAAGAGTATGACGTGACTGTTCAGCGCGCCATCGATGACCGATCCCTCCAGACCCTGGCCACAGGCGTTCGGCTGGAGGGCGTGATGACACGACCGGCGCGGGTAACGCGAGTTTCGGCCAGGCGCTTTCGCATGGTTTTGATGGAGGGCCGCAATCGCCAGATTCGCCGCATGGTGCAGCAGGTGGGCAACCGGGTGGTCCGCCTCCACCGCATTCGGGTGGCCGGTCTGAAACTGGCTGAACTCCAGCCGGGTGCCTGGCGGCATTTGACCCCGGCTGAACGTGAAGGGCTGCTCAACCAGCTCGGCCTGAACGAGACTCGTGGAGATCCTTAACGATGGATTACGAAGGCCCCATTTACCGGCCGCCCAGTGAAGCCGATTCACTCCTGGTTCAGGCCACCATCGGCTGCCCGCACAATCGCTGCACCTTCTGCATGGTTTATAAAAACGGCCCCCGTTACCGGGCAAGACCGGTGGTAGATATCATCCGGGATCTGGACGAGGCGAGTGGATTGTACGGACAGGGCGTGCGCACGCTCTTTTTCCCGGCCGGCAATACCATCGCCATGCCGACGGACGACCTTTGCCAGATTTGCCGACACGCCCGCCGGGTTTTCCCCACGCTTGAACGGATCACCGTCTACGGCTCCAGTCAATACATCCACCACAAGGGCCCGGAGGCGTTGAAGCGGCTGGCCGATGCCGGACTGAACCGCATCCACGTGGGGCTTGAGTCCGGCGATGATGCCGTATTGCGGAAGATCCGCAAAGGCACCACGGCGGCCCAACAGATCGATGCCGGCCGCTGGACCCTGGAGGCCGGCATCCAGCTCAGCCTGTACGTGATTCTGGGAATCGCCGGGGCTGCCGGCAGCCGTTCCCATGCCATCTGCACCGCCGATGTGCTCAATCAGATCAATCCCGATTTCATCCGTCTGCGGACCTTTGTTCCTAAAATTGGCACCCCGTTGCTGGAGATGGTCCAAGAGGGGGCGTTTGAGATGCTTGGGCCCCACGGGATACTCACGGAAACCGCCATGCTGCTCCGGCGGCTAACCGCCTCTTCCCAGTTGACCAGCGACCATTACACCAATTACATCAATCTGCATGGGCGGCTGCCTGAATCCCGTGACCGATTGCTCGATCAGCTGAATGCAGCGCTCAAACGCCCGGAGAGCGATTTCAGGCCGTTTTTTATCGGCGACCAATAAAATAAAGACTTCGATTTCGTTAACACCAGCAAACCCAATACGGGTATGAACTGGCAACAAAAGGGAGAAAAGCGAACATGCTGACGTTCGAGGCATTCACGACAAAAAAAGAGAAGATCGCGGTCGTTGGACTGGGCTATGTGGGCCTTCCCCTGGCCGTTCACCTTTCCCGGCATTTTGCCGTGGTGGGCTATGATTACAAGGCCAGTCGCATCGATGAACTCAAGGCCGGCCGGGACCGCACCCTGGAGGTGAGCGATGCGGAAATGGCCGCCGCTAAGGTGGTTTTCACCAACGACCCCAAGGCCTTGAGCGAATGCCGGTTGATTATCGTCGCCGTGCCGACCCCCATCGACCAGTATCGCATTCCGGATCTGACGCCCCTGCGAAGCGCTTCGGAGGTCACCGGCCGCCATCTGACCAGGGGCAGCTGTGTGGTCTTTGAATCGACGGTTTATCCCGGTGCCACCGAAGAGGTGTGCGTGCCGATCATCGAAAAGGAATCCGGGCTTGTTTGCGGAACGGATTTCACCGTCGGATATTCTCCTGAGCGAATCAACCCCGGCGACAAGGTCCACACGGTGGACAAGATCATGAAGATCGTCTCCGGCTCGGATGAAGCCACGGCCCAATTGCTGAAAGACGTCTACGGCAGCGTGGTCAAGGCCGGCATCCACGTGGCGCCGAGTCTCAAGGTGGCCGAAGCGGCCAAGGTGATCGAGAATACCCAGCGTGACCTGAATATCGCCCTGATGAACGAGCTGGCCATGATTTTCGACATCATGGGCATCGATACCATGGCGGTGCTTGCTGCCGCCGGCACCAAGTGGAATTTTTTGCCTTTCAGGCCGGGTTTGGTGGGCGGGCATTGCATCGGCGTCGATCCCTATTATTTGACCTTCAAGGCCGAGTCCATCGGCTACCATCCCGAAATGATTCTCGCCGGTCGGCGCATTAACGACGGCATGGGCAAATACGTGGCCGAACGGGTCGTTAAACTGATGATTCAGGAGGGCAAGCAGATCAATCATACCCGGGTGGGCGTGTTGGGTATCACCTTCAAGGAAGATGTGCCCGACTTGCGCAATACCCGGGTGACCGATATCATCGACGAGTTAAACGACTATGGGATCGAGGTGCTGGTCCACGATCCCCTGGCCGATGCCGACGAGGCGCGGTCTTATTATGGGGTCGATCTCAAGGCGCTGGACAGCCTGTCCGGTGTGGATGCCCTGGTGGTGGCGGTGGCCCACAAAACCTACCTGGAAATGGGGCTTAAAGGGCTGGCCACCTTCTGCGGTGGCGACAGGCCTGTGGTCGTGGACGTCAAGAGCACCTTCGATCCGGAAGTGGCGCGTCAAGCCGGGATTACCTACTGGCGTCTATAAGAGGCCAGTAAACAAGGGGCAAGTAGGCGTTTGATTCCTGAGATTCGGCGCAGTGTCCGACAAACTCGCCGCATTTGCTGTTGAAATACTCCATGGCCTCGATCATGGAAAACAAAGGAGAAAAAGAGTTATGCTGAAAAAAATGTTGGTGGGGATCGTTATGTGTACGGTGGTTTGCTGGTCGATGGCCTATGCCGGCGATGAAATCGACTTGCGGGAGGGACAATGGGAAATTACGTCCAAGGTGGAAATGCAGGGGATGAGCATCCCGCCAATGACTTTTACGCAGTGCATCACCCAGGCGAATGCCGTTCCGCAAGGGGATACGTCCGGGCAGGCGGACTGCAAGGTTGTCGAAATGAAGATTGTTGACAATACGGTGAATTGGACGATGGTTTGTAACGGGCAGGGTGGTCAGATGACCAGCAAGGGGACGATTACCTACCAGGGTGACCGGTTCGAAGGGCAGATGACCACCGAAACCATGGGAATGACCACACTTGCCAAAATGAGTGGAAAACGCATTGGTGACTGCCAGTAAAGCAGCCTTGGTTTTTATTTCCTCAGCGCCGGCCAACTTGAAAATCGTTGCGCCGGCGTTATTGTTCTATCATTCTTATTTCTTCACCTGTAACCGTTGAGCGACAAGAAGGGGGGGCGATGGAATTTTTTCTGGATAAATTTCCGCCTACCGTTGACCAGGTGGTGGAAAAACTCATGCAAGACATGACCTTTGCGGATAAAACCCGACTGGCCAATATGAATGAATCCGCATTGGTTCAGTTTCACACGTCCTACGGTATTTTCTTGCGCACTGAATTCCGATTGCCGGGAAATGATCCATTGATGAAATCCTGTATGGCGGAGGGGGCCCTGGCCACGATTACGCCGGAACAGGCCTCCTACGTAATTTTGAAAACGCTTCAGAAAAAATTGTTGGCTGGAAACACATTGAAGGTCATTCGTTCATAACGAAAATGTGAAGGTTTGGCTACTTGCGTTGCAACAGGTTTTTGTGCGAAAGCCTGCGAATATGCGGCTGTTTCAGAATGGACCGAATCTTTCACATCTGCTTGAATACCACTTGACCATTAATGAACATCACGATAGCATAGAGCCAAACAATTGGGCTTAACGTTTAATTCGATCACCTTTCTAGGATGTTTGTTGTCAGTGATCGCGCGACGCGCCACTTCCCCTACGCTTTTTATCCTGCGCTTGTGCCACCGATCGAGTTCCACCCCAATTTCAAATTCATAGCCGACGTGCCCCTTGCGGGGTGCGATTGGATGGTTAGCGATAGCTTCTGAAAGGACTTTTTCGCATACTGGCGATTGGGCTATTCAATTGGACGCGCCATATGCATTTCTACCCCTTGCGTTCAGAAAGGAGGGTACCATGCCCCAAATCCTTGAAAAACGTCATTCTGTCCGCCATCACAGCAAAGGCCAGATCACCTTGCTTCAACCGAATGCCAAGACCCAACAAACCGAAGGGGAACTGATCAATTATAGTGAACAGGGAATCCGTTTTTTCAGTCACCGACCGGTCCGGCCGGGAACCACGGTGATCGTGCGGGTTTCCGGCGAACACTACCGAAACCTGCCCGCCGGCAGCAATTGCCAGCTGCGATCCATGGGTTTTTGTACGGTAAAGTGGTGCCAGGAGGGGACCCATCAGGGATTGCCGATTCATGAAATGGGTGCCGTCTACGTGTTGCCCTATTGACCGCCGCCAAATCGAATTGACCGCTTTACCCGCCTGTCCCCAACGCTTTTTTACCGTTGCCGGTCTTTTGAAAATGGATCGATGCGTTCGGTGATCTTGCATTCTCTCCCCGGTTATCCTATTCAGAAACATCATTTAACAGGCGAGATCGAAATGCAAAAAATCGTCGAATGCGTGCCCAATTTTTCCGAAGGCCGAAACCGCGAGACCATCGATGCCATTGCCGCGGCAATCCGTGAAACGCCGGGCTGTACCCTTTTGGATGTCGATCCGGGAAAATCGACCAATCGGACCGTTTATACCTTTGTGGGCGATCCGCAAGCCGTCGTCCAGGGCGCGCTGAATAGTGCCCGGGTCGCCCACACGCGGATCGATATGCGTTCCCATAAAGGGGAGCATCCCCGTATGGGGGCCATGGATGTCTGCCCGTTCATCCCGGTGGCCAATGTCAGCATGCAGGCGTGTGTCGATATCGCCAACACCTTCGGCCAACGGATCGCCGAGGCGTTGGGCGTGCCTGTTTATCTTTATGAAGCAGCGGCCCACGAGGATTATCGTCGCAAATTGCCCCAGATACGCCAGGGAGAGTACGAGGGGCTGGCCAACCGGCTGAAGGATCCGCGTTGGAAGCCCGATTTCGGTCCGGCCGAATTCGTACCCCGCTGGGGGGCAACGGCCACGGGGGCCCGCTCGTTTCTCATCGCCTACAACGTCAACATTCTGGGCACCAGCAACCAGGCGCACCGGATTGCACTCAACCTGCGTGAGGCAGGGCGGGGCGAGGGCGCACCCGGTCGGCTGAAGGCCGTCAAGGGCATGGGCTGGTATGTGGATGAGTATAACCTGGCCCAGGTGACGGTGAACCTGACCGATTATCAAGTGACGCCCATGCATGTCCTGTTCGAAGCGGTCAAGGAAGAGGCCGCGAGGTTGAATCTCGGGGTTGCCGGCTCGGAGGTCGTGGGACTGGTCCCCTTGGCGGCGATTCTGCAGGCCGCCGCCTACTATATGGAAAAAGAGAACCTCTTTATCCTCGACGAGGATCAGAAGGTGCGCCTGGCCATCGACCGGTTGGGGCTCGGCAGTGTGGTCCCGTTCGATCCCAAGGAGAAGATCATCGAGTATCGGGTGGCTGAAGCGCCCCATGAACCTCTGGCTGGCATGAGCCTGCGGGCGTTCATCCAAGAGGTGGCCTCGCGGTCGTCAGCGCCGGGCGGCGGATCGGTATCGGCGGCCTTGGCAGCCCTGGGTATCGGACTGGGCGCCATGGTGGGCAAGCTCACCTATGGGGTTCGCAAGTTCGAAGCGGTGGATGCCCAGATGAGAAAAAACATTCCACCGCTGCACGACGCCGTGGCCCGTCTGATTCCCATGATCGATGCTGACACGACCGCCTTCAACGACTTCATGGAGGCTCTGCGCCTGCCCCGAAAAACCGATGCCGAACGGGTCGCGCGGACGGCGAGCATGCAGGCCGGGCTGAAAAAGGCCGTTGACATTCCACTGACCACCATGAAATTGGGGGACGGTGCCTGGGACGCCCTTTGCGAGGTGGCCCGTTACGGCAACCCGGCCTCCCGGTCGGATATCGAGGTCGGGGCCAGGACGTTGGAAACCGGCATTTGGGGTGCCTATAGAAATGTCATGATCAACCTGGCCCAGATAAACGATGCGGACTTCAAATCCCGTATGACCCAAGCGGCCGAGGCCATCGTCCGTCGGGCAGCCCAAAAGTGTGCCGAGGTGTTGGCCATTCTGGAAAACCGGTAAGCGCCGGTTGTGTGGCGGGTTAAACCGCCGCAAGTGAAAAATGAGGTGACGCGTGGCGGATGCATTGGGCCTTCTGGCCCTTTTGGTTGGGCTGGAGCTGGTTTTGGGGGTGGACAATGTCCTGGTCATTGCCATTTTGTCGGACGGTTGCCCGCGTCACAGCGCAAACGGGCGCGATTTATCGGGCTGAGCCTGGCCATGCTGGCCCGTATCCTCATGCTGGCCATTGTGGTCGCCTTGACCGGGTTGACCCAGCCCATCGTGGCCACTCTTTCCGTCAGGGATCTGATTCTCCTGGCCGGCGGCCTGTTCTTGCTTTACAAGGCCGTGCACGAGATTCATCACACGGTTGAATTCAAGGAAGCCGAAGAACACCCGACGAACGGGGCCGGTGCCGCCTTTGCCGCCGTGATCAGCCAGATCGTGCTGCTGGATATCGTCTTTTCCATCGATTCGGTAATCACGGCCGTGGGGCTTACCCAACACCTGTGGATTATCGTCACGGCGGTGATCCTCTCCTTCGTGGGGATTCTCTTCTTCGCCGGTCCCATCGGTGAATTCATCCTGCGCCATCCGGCCCTGAAGATCTTGGCGCTCTCCTTTCTGATCACCATCGGCGTGACCATCTTCATGGAGGGGCTGCATAAGCACGTACCCAAGGCCTACATTTACTTGCCCATGGGGTTTGCCCTGATGGTGGAGATCCTGCAGATGCGGTACGAGCACAACCGCCAGCGGCAGAAAGGCTGAGCCGGATGCCGCAGACCGTTGACCTGGTTCTCGCCCCCCGCGAGGCGGCGGAACCGGAGGCCATCCAAAGGGCCCTGGTCCGCAAGATGGGCCGCCCCATCGCTTCGGACCGGTTCGTTCTCATCCGCCGTTCCATCGATGCGCGCAAACGTCCTGTCCGGGTCAACCTGGGAATTCGGGTCTATGCCGACGATGAACCTCTGGTGCCGGAATTCGTTCCGTTTTGCTACCAGGATGTCCGCACGGCGGAACCGGTCATTGTCGTCGGCGCCGGTCCGGCCGGGCTGTTTGCCGCTTTGCGGTTGCTCGAACTGGGCCTCCGGCCGGTGGTGATCGAACGTGGCAAGCCGGTCCGGTCCCGTCGGCGCGACGTGGCCGCCCTGAACCGGCGCGGCATTCTGGACAGCGAATCCAATTATGCCTTTGGGGAGGGTGGCGCCGGCACTTTTTTCAGACGGCAAGCTTTATACCCGTTCGAAAAAACGGGGCGATCATCACCGTGTACTGCACCGCTTTCACCAGCATGGCGCCGATGCCGCGATCCTCTACGAGGCCCACCCGCATATCGGTTCCAATCGCCTGCCCGACATCGTGCAGGCCATGCGCGAGACCATCCTGGCCCATGGTGGCGAGATCCTTTTTCAACAAGCGGTGGTCGGGTTGTCGCTCTCGGCCGGCTGCGTCAATGGCGTGATACTCAAGCATGGCGGACGCGTGGGCGGCCGGGCGGTGATCCTGGCGACCGGCCACAGTGCGCGCGACGTCTATCGTATGCTGTTGGGGCAGGGCATCACCATCGAAGCCAAACCCTTTGCCATGGGCGTTCGCGTGGAACACCCCCAGGGCCTCATTGACCGCATCCAGTATCATGGCGAGCCCCGGGGGGAGTACTTGCCCGCCGCCGCTTACAATCTCGCGCAGCAGGTGGACGGGCGCGGGGTTTACAGCTTCTGCATGTGTCCCGGCGGGGTGATCGTGCCGGCATCCACCGAAGCCGATGGCCTGGTGGTCAACGGCATGTCCTTTGCCAAGCGTAATTCTCCCTTTGCCAATGCCGGCATCGTGGTGGAAATCGCCCTGGCGGACATTCCCGGAGACGCCAGAAATAACCCCCTGGTCGGCCTGGATTATCAACAAACTTTGGAACGGCTGGCGTTCACGAATGGCGGTGGTGGCGTGATTGCACCGGCCCAGCGGCTGACCGATTTCGTGGCCGGACGGCCGTCGAGTAACCTTCCGGCATGTTCGTATCCGCCGGGCGTGACCGCTTCTTCGCTTTCAGAATGGATTCCCTCAACCATTGGTCGCCGCTTGCAGTTGGGCTTCAACGCCTTCGACCGCCGCATGCGGGGATTTCTCACAAGCGACGCCCTGGTGGTGGGCGTGGAGTCGCGTACGTCTTCACCGGTGAGAATTCCCCGGGACCCGCAAACCTTGCAGCATGTGGCCGTGGCAGGGCTGTTTCCCTGCGGTGAGGGGGCCGGGTATGCCGGCGGCATCGTCTCCTGTGCCGTGGATGGCGAGCGGGCTGCCGAGGCGGTGCGGCGCCATCTTCAGAATCAATCCTGATATACGCGCAGGCGCGATATCGGGCTTTTTACGAATCCGTCAATCCTCTCTGGCGTAACCTAACAACAGGTCCGTATACATCTGCGCGGCCAGCTTGACCTGGGATAGAGAAACCATCTCCTCGGCGGTATGGGCCTTTTCCAACTGGCCCGGTCCCAAAAGGATCGGCTTGATACCGGCGGCCCACAGGGTATTGGCATCGCTGTGGCTGGGGAAACTGGTCGGGTTGAAAGCCATCTGGTGATGGTCGAAGACCTTTCTTAAAAGATCCACCAATGGCCCTTTCTGGGGGAGTTCGTAGCCGGCATGAATGGTGTTGAAGTGGAGCGCCGCTTCCACCTGGGGATTTTCTTTCAGATAGTTGGCGTGCAATTCCTCCAACTGGAAGGTGAGTTGACCCATGTTGGTCAGTGCCGGCAGATGCAGATCGATCCAGGCCTCGCAGCTGTCCGGGGCGGCAAAGCCGGAGCGTGCGCTGGTCAGATCGCGCAGGTTGTAGACGCCTTCGGAAAAATCGCGATCGAAGTGCTCGATGTACGCCAGCAGCAGGCGCAACATGGCCGTGGCGGCGTTGTTGGCCTGGGGGGCCACGCTGGCGTGAACCCGTTTGCCTTGGGTGGTCAGCTGAATTTCCAGATAACCGTGGTGGCTTAGGCACGGCAAAAGATCCGTGGGCTCACCCACGATGGCGGCGGAAAAATCGTATTCCCGCACCAGCCGCTGGGCGCCGTCACCATAATCCTCTTCGCCCACCACCAGAGCCAGGGCCACAGGGCGGTTGGTGTGGCCGTTTTCCCAGAGGGTGAGAAAAGCCTCGATCATGGCGGCACAGCCGCCTTTCATATCAGCCGTTCCCAAACCGGTGGCCAGATCGCCGTCCAGGCCGAATTCGTAGGATTCCAAATCGTAGGCTTCCACGGTGTCGACATGGCCGACCATGACCAGCTCGGCTTCGACGTCGTCAGGCTCCACAATCAGGTTGTGGCGGTCTTCGTCCACCGTCTGGCGCACGACCGGCAGGCCGTGGCGCTTGAGATAGCTGTAGAGAAAATCCACCAGATCGTTTTCCTTGCCGGGCGGGCTGTAGATGTTGACCATTTTGCGCAGCAGTTGTTGCAGCCGCCGGGCATTGATCTTCAGGGGGTGGTCGGGCATGCGCGCCTCATTCTTTTTCGTGGTCATCCACCGTGTAGCGGATGATGCGCTCCTTGCGCCGTTCTTCGTGTTTGCGGCGGTCATCGTCTACGTTCAAAGTGAGGTAGACGTGCTGCCGGGAGTGGTCGAACCCCATTTTGCGGAAAAACCGCAGGGAGGCGTGGTTTTCCGCATCGGTATCGACCATGATGATCCGGGCGCCGGCATCGATCATGGCATTCTTGAAATGGCGGAACAGGCGCTGAGCAATGCCGGATTGCTGGTAATCGGCACGTACCCCCAGCCAGATCAGGTATCCATAAGTCCATGAGTGGTGTTTTTCAATGATCGTTCCCAGCGCAAACCCGATGACGCCCTTGTTTTCATCCTCGGCAACGAAACAGAACTCGCAGTCGGTCTGAAAAAAACCGACCACCTCATATTCGTCCCAGGTACGATGGGCGTTGGGGGCGATTCGGGCCGTAAACAGCACTTCACCCAAGTGGAAGATCGCGGGGATGTCATCGATGGTCATCGGGCGGATCGATACACCCGTTCCGCCGACCGTCTCCAGCGGGTGGGCGTGGGGTTGCGGGTTTTCGTCTTCCATTTGGGACACTCCTTGTTGGACTTGGCGGATGCATGGCCGCCACCATGGATTATTTTTTGCAAATCTATCACAAGCCGGTGGGGCTGCCAATCGGCTTTTCCATCAACTTTGATGGACTCGTAAAAAGTCGCATTTCTGCCGGATTCGTAAAAAGCCCGAGATCAAGGCTTGCGAATCCTGAGTAATGAGACGTACTTAGCGTACTCCGCAGTGACGAAGGATGAAGCGTAACGCCGATCTCGAGCTTTTTACGAATCCGGCGTTTTTTCGTTTTCTTTTATGGCCGCATCCTTTAGGATGAACGACCGCGTATGCGCGTATGATGGATTCACGGTTGATGAAAGGAGCCTCGCATGGAAGCGGCACAATTGACCATTGGAGGTGCCCAGGGCGTATTGATCGTCCATGATGGCCGTATGTGCAACCGCCATGGTCTGGTGGCCGGTGCCACCGGTACGGGAAAGACCGTCACGCTTCAAACGCTGGCCGAGGGCTTCTCACGCATGGGCACACCGGTCTTTGCCGTTGATGTCAAGGGCGATCTTTCCGGCATCGCCATGGCCGGATCGCCTCAGCCTAAAATCGAGGAACGACTCCGGCGGATTCCGCTGTCCGCCTACCGTCAGCAGGCCTGTCCCACACTTTTTTGGGACATCGACGGCGTCAACGGCCATCCGGTGCGCACCACGATATCGGAAATGGGACCCCTGCTGCTGGCCCATCTCCTCGAACTCAACGATACCCAAACCGGGGTGTTATACGCCGGGTTCGATATTGCCGATGACCAGGGATTGCTGCTCCTGGACCTGAAGGATTTGCGTGCCCTCTTGGCTGGATGGGCGAAAATGCCAGTGCGCTTCGATCGGAATACGGCAATATCAGCCGTGCCAGTCTGGGCGCCATCCAACGACGCCTGTTGGTGCTGGAAGAGCAGGGTGCCGAAAAATTCTTCGGTGAGCCGGCCCTGCAGCTTGGCGATCTGATGCTTACGGATTTCTCCGGCCGTGGGGTGATCAGCGTTTTTGATGCCGGACGACTGATTCACCAAGCCCCGCGTTTGTATGCGGCGTTTCTTTTGTGGTTGCTGGCCGAGTTGGTCGAACAGCTGCCCGAGGTGGGTGATCCGCAGGTTCCCAAGCTGGTCCTCTTTTTTGATGAAGCCCATTTGCTTTTCTCCGGTGCGCCCAAGGCATTGTTAAACAAAATCGAACAAGTGGTCCGGCTGATTCGCTCCAAGGGGGTCGGCGTTTATTTCGTCACCCAAAGCCCCACCGACCTGCCCGATGCCGTCCTCGGTCAGCTGGGGCTCAAGATCCAGCATGCTTTAAGGGCCTTCACGCCCAAGGATCAAAAGACCATCCGGGCCGTGGCGGATTCCTTCGTGCCCAACCCGGCCTTTGGCACCGCCGAGCGGGTGACAACCTTGGGAATCGGTGAGGCCCTGGTATCCACCCTGGACGATGCCGGAAGGCCCCGGCCGGTCCAACAGACCCTGATTGCCCCGCCGGAAGGGCGAATCGGACCGGTGTCCCATGCGGAGCGCGCAACCCTGATTCAGCGGTCACCGGTGCGGGGGCGGTATGACACGCCTCTCGATCGGACCTCGGCCTATGAAATGCTGAAAGAACGGGCCGCGATCGCCCAGGAAGCGGCCAACGCGAAGCGTGAAACCATGGAAGCCCAGCGCCAAACACAGCCATCAACCGGCCGGGGTCGCCAACGTCAGGGCCTGGGCGAGGCCATGCTGAAAAGCGCGGCCCGGTCTATTGGCAGTTCCATCGGCCGGCAGATCATTCGCGGCGTGCTGGGCTCCCTTTTCGGGCGTCGTTAGATCGTGTCTATCCTATTGAAACCCTCAATCGAAAAAGAAATTCTGTGATCCGCCCATTTTCCATTCTGTCACGCTATCTGTTTCTGGAAATGCTGCCGCCGTTTTTTATCAATCTGGCATTTTTTTCCTTTATCTTTTTAATGAAGCAGATCCTTGACATTACCGACATGATCGTCAACCACAGGGTCGGTGTCGGACCGGTCTTCCTCCTTTTGATCTACACGATGCCTTATTTCCTGCAATATGTCATTCCCATGTCGGTGATGATGGCGGTCCTCCTGACCCTTTTACGGATGTCCAGCGATAACGAGATCATGGCGCTTAAAGCGGGCGGGGTGAGCATCTATCGCTTGTTGCCGCCCATCCTGGCGTTCAGTCTGATGGGCACGGTAGTAACCGGTTTCATGACCATTGCCGGCGTTCCGGTGGGTGCCGAACGTTTCAAGACATTGCTTTTCGATGTGGCCACGGCCAATCTGAATGTCAGTCTGAAAGAGCGGACGTTCAACGATAATTTCAAGGATGTGATGATTTACGTCAACCGGATCGATCCCAAGACGCGGGAGCTACACCAGGTCCTCATCGAGGATGGACGCACGGCGGATGTCAATAACACGGTGGTGGCGCGTGTCGGAAAACTTTTTGGCGATCCCCAAAAATGATCTACCAGTTGCGGCTTTATGACGGCATGATCAGCCAGATGGACATGCGGGACCGTTCGGCCCATACGGTCAATTTTTCCACCTACGACATCCGCCTGGATATGAAGAGCGCTATTTCAAGAGAAAGCTTACTGCGAAAAACGCCGGATGAGATGCCGCTGGGCGAGTTGAATGCTTATTTGAAGAAAAACCAAAAAAACAAGACAGTATATTTCGGCGCACTGGGCAACTATTATAAAAAATTTTCCATTCCCGTCGCTTGTCTGGCAATGGGCCTTTTGGCCATACCGCTGGGCATCCAGAATCGTCAGGCAAAGAAAAGTTTCGGCATCGGTCTCGGCCTTTTCTTTTTTCTGCTCTACTACATCCTTTTGTCGTTGGGATCGACCTTCGGCGAAAGCGGATATTACCCCCCCGTGCTTGGGATGTGGATGCCGGATTTGATCCTTGGCGGGGCCGGCCTGATGCTGCTGATCCGGTCAGCCAGGGAAAGACCCGTCACTTTTGCCTGGTTGGACGAATTTTTTGCAAGGCTTACCCATTGGGTACAGAATAAATGACAATCCTATACCGCTATGTGACCCGAGAAGTTGTCAACTGTCTGCTGATCGTTCTGGCGGCGGTCCTGAGTATCTATTTGGCCGTTGATTTTATTGAAAAAATTGATAATTTCATGGAGGCTGGGGTTTCCGTCAAGCGTTGCGTCGTCTACCTGCTCTACAAGCTGCCCTTTATTGTCGTGCAGATTGCGCCCGTCGGGTTCTTGCTCTCCATTCTCATCGCCTTGGGCCTGATGAATAAAAACAACGAAGTGATCGCGCTGAGAAGTTGCGGCATCGGCAAATTCCACTTGCTCAAGCCGACTGTGACGCTTGGCGCTTTGCTGTGCATCGGGCTTTTTGTGATGACCGAGGTGGTTGTTCCCCCATTTATGGCCAACGCCAACCGGATTTGGCTCCATGAGGTGCGCAAAAAGGATCTCCATGCAACCCAGACCACCGATATCTGGATGCGCAACGCCCACCAGATCGTCCATATCAAGAAATACGATTATGATTTGAAGCGGATTACGGGGGTGACGATTTATACGTTTAACGATCAATTCCATTTGGTACAGCGAATTGACGCCCTTTCCGGTTCCTTTGACGGGCAGCATTGGATCCTTTCGGATGCTATCAAACAGGTGTTCACCCCCGATGGTGGCGTGAAATCCACCGTGCCCGATGACACCGTGGAGATGACCATTGATTTGAATCCCGACGATTTGGCCACGGTTGCCAAACGGTCCGACGAGATGGGGCTGGCCGAACTGAAGCGCTATATCAAAAGGGCCGAACAGGAGGGATATACCGCCACACGCTATCGGGTGGATTACCAAAGCAAAATTGCCACGCCATTCGTATGTGTTTTGCTGAGTATCCTTGGCACGGCGATCGCTTTGGGGGGGAAACTGCGCGAAGGGATGAGTGTGAGTATTACCTACGGGCTGGGAATCGCCTTCCTTTATTGGATCTTCAACAGCTTCTGTATTTCCCTGGGTTACGCCGAGATATTACCCCCGCTGATTGCCGCTTGGGTGGCCAATCTGGTTTTTTTGTGTGCATCCGGGATATTGATGCTACGGGCCGTTTGAGCGGCAATCCCATTCAGGAGAAATCATGCCTTTGCTTCTCTATAACGGCGGCCTGCTGCTTCTCATAGTTTTGTTCGCCCCTATCTGGATCCCCTGGGTCTACTTCACCGCCAAGCGTCGACATACGTTTTTTCAGCGATTCTACATGCCGTCGATTCCGCGTTTCGCGGATATGGTGAGAAATCAACGCATCATTTGGATTCACGCGCTATCCGTGGGAGAAGTTCTCTCCGCTGAGCCGCTGGTCAAGCAACTGGCCCGGCAGAAGGGGGCTGAGCGCCTGGTTTTTACGGCGTCCACCCAAACCGGCTTCGAAACCGCGCAACGCATCATCGTGCCGTATGTTGCCGCTTTACGATATTTCCCATTCGATATCGGCTTGTCCGTGGTCCGTGCCTTAAAGGTGATCCATCCCGCACATGTGATTATCGTGGAGACGGATATCTGGCCCAACTTCCTGTTTTTGCTTTCCCGACGCGGCATTCCGGTGGATCTGGTCAATGCCAGGCTTTCGGACCGGTCTTTGCGTGGCTATCAACGGATTGCCTTTCTCATGAGACCGCTGCTTCGCAAATTTCGCCGAATTTGTGTGCAGACCGGGTTGGACTTTACCCGCTTCCGTCGGCTCGGGGTTCCCTGTGAGAAACTCGCCACGGTCGGCAACATGAAGTTCGACCAAACACCGATTGTGACTTCAGCAGAGGCCCGGCAGGCCTTGCGCGCGAGGTTCGATCTACCCGACCCATCCCTGGTTTGGCTGGCCGGCAGTACGCACGAGGGTGAAGAGGAACTGCTCGCCCAGGCTTACAAGAAGATTTGCGCCATGGGTATCGGGGCGCTTTGCCTGATTGTCGCCCCGCGTAACCCGGAGCGGGCTGCGGAGGTCGCTTCTCTGTTCAGCACAGCCGGTATCGCCGCCGTCTGCCTGAAACAGGTTGAGCAGGCGCAAGAGACGCCAAAGGCGGTTGTGGTGGTCGACCGGATCGGTTTGCTGCGAGATCTGTACGCCCTGGCCGACGTGGCCTTCGTGGGCGGCAGCCTGGTGGCGGCCGGTGGTCACAACCCCCTGGAACCGGCGTCGGTGGCCAAACCGGTGCTTTTCGGCCCTCATACCGAGGATTTTCGTTGGATCTGCCAGACGCTTGAGGTGGCCGGTGGTGCCATTCGGGTTGCAACGCTTGACCAATTGACCGATCGGCTTGCTGCGCTGATTTCAGACCCGTCGCGCAGGGAAGCCATCGGGCAGCGTGCGCAGCGCGTCTTTTTTCAACACCGCGGAGCGGTTGCCCAAACCCTGGCGGAGATTGAATTTCAAGCCGAAAGGGGGAAGAGATGCGGCTGCTAATCCAGCCTTTTGAACACCTGCGCCGGCGGATCATGGATATCTCCCGGAATGATTGGCCGTCAGCGCTGTTATCCCTTGAGACGTTGCTCAGCGTCCTGTCCACGATTTACGGTGGGATAACGGCCTTGCGTGCGTCTGGCTATGCAAAGGGATGGCTGAAATCACGCCGCTTGCCCTGCAAGGTCGTTTCCATCGGCAATCTGGTCGCCGGCGGTACCGGTAAAACGCCCATGACGATTTATGTGGCCCAACTGCTTCACGAAATGGGCTGGCGGGTGGTGGTACTCAGCCGCGGCTATCGGGGGCGTATGGAGACCATGGGCGGCGTGGTCAGTGACGGCCACAGACTTCTGGCGACGGTCGAAGACGCCGGAGATGAGCCCTATTTGATGGCCCGGTGCCTGAAAGGGGTGCCCGTCTTGGTAGGCCGGCAGCGCTATCAGGCCGGCCTGTTGGCCATTCGGGCCTTTGGTGCGGAGGTCATCGTTCTTGATGATGCCTTCCAGCATTTGAAACTGAAAAGAGATCTCAATCTGGTGCTTCTCGATCACCACCAGCCTTTCGGCAACGGCCATCTTCTTCCACGGGGCCTCTTGCGGGAACCCCTATCCAGCCTGAGACGTGCTCACGCCTGGTTTTTACCCGTTGTGACGGAAAGACCGTACCGGTGGCGTCAAATGTTTGTCGGCCTGCCAATAGACCGTTTTTTATTCGATTCACCATCCCGTGATTCGGTTGTCCCATGAAACTGGGGAAACGCCTTTTTTCAGGGATCCTGCTGCGGTCACCAGCCTCCAGGGGAAGCGGGTGGTTGCTTTCGCCGGCTTGGCGGACAATGAGCAGTTCTTTGCCTCCCTTCGGCAGGTCGGATGTGAGATTATCCGCCGCGTTGAATTCAAGGATCATCACCGCTATACACCATCGGATATTCATGAATTGGTCGAAAGTGCCATACGGCTGGGCGTCGACTGCCTGGTGACCACCACGAAGGACGATGTGAAAATTGATCGCCCAAAATCCCTGCCGATTGAATGGGTTGTCGTCGATGTGCAGATCGGCATGCCTATGGACGGGGAGCGCTTCCGGCAATTTCTCATGCAATCCTTATGACCTATAAAAAAAATTAATAGATCTGGAAACCCTCCTGATCGATTGGAATGACAGGATAATCAAGCCCTATCAAAGATGCCAACAGCCCACCCTATAAAATAAATTAATAGTAGTGATACCAAAAAAATCCGAGTTTTCCTAAACACACATCACTGTCATTGTGAAAGATTTCTGAAAAGGCAAGCCAAAAATTGATAATGTATAGTTATATCAATTTTTTATAATATATAACGATGGATTATGTTATTGAAGGCATAAATATTGCTCATCCAGAAAGTCCATCAATACTGAGAGAGAAAGAATGAATCGACAATCTGGTTTTACCCTGATCGAACTGGCTGTTACCGTGGCCATCATGGCCATTTTAAGTGCTATCGCCATTCCCAACATGATCGGCTGGATCGCCAATGGTCGTGTGAACAGCGGCGCGCGGGATGTTGTGTCGATGCTTCAACGGGCGAAAATCGAAGCGGTCCGTGAAAACGCCTTTGTTGTTGTTCGTTTCGACACCAGCGGAAATTATACCGCTTTTCTCGACGACGGAAAGGGTACCGCCGATTCAGGACCAAAACCCGATGGCATTCCGGACGGGGCGGGAAATTGGACAGGATGGGACCGAACGTACGCTTGTCAATGGCCAACTGCCGCCAGGTGTTTCGCTTGTCGGTAATCCATTTAATGTGTTGGCATCAACACCGCTGGATGGGATGACCAACCGATTTAACGCGAGAGCCATGCCAAGCATATCTGGAAAGACAACATTGACCAACAGCCGGGGGCATACGGTGACGGTCAACCTCAGCCCTGGCGGTATCATCCAGACCCAATAGCGGACGATAAGGGGGATTTCCATGCCGAAACGAAACCACCAAGATGGTTTTTCCTTGATCGAGCTGATGGTGGCCATGGCCATCACAGCCGTTGTCCTTGCCGGCATTTACGGGGCTTATCAGGATCAGTTACGAACCAGCATCACCCAGCAGCGCATCGTCGATATGAATCAGAATCTCAGAACGGCCACCCTGATCATTGAACGGGATCTGCGCATGGGTGGGGCGAACCCGACTGGCGACGCCCCGGCCGGGATAACGACGGCGGAGGCAGACAAGCTGGTTATCGCCATGGATGATGGCGGGGATGATAACATTGCCGGCAACAGCAGCAATGCTCTTGATGACGATAAAGACAATGATGGGGATGACGTTGTGGACGAGGGCAGCGACGCACAAGACAATGACGGGGACGGCTTGTACGATGAAGAAGATGAGGCGGAGTGGTACGACGGGGATGTGACGGATCAGGGTGAGGTTGTGATGTTCGACCTGAACGATGGAAATCTTAGACGTCGTGCCAATTCTCAAGGTTCAGATGACCCGACTGATGGAACGGGTATAACCAAATGGATTGCGACCAACATTGATGCCATCAACTTCGTTTATCTTGATGCCGATGGCGATGTGCTGCCTACACCGGTGACCGGTGGCGATCTTAACGACATCCATAGCGTCCAGGTTACCATCATCGCCCGCTCCGGTGACACGGTTCCGGTGTTGATGCGAAAACATACCGACAACACCGTCTATCGCGATCCGCGAGAACCGGACTCGGTCGATCCAACTGTTGGCAAGGTAATTTTGGACAAGTCTGCTGCGCCGGATCAATTCCGGCGGCAGATGGTTACGACGACCATCAAATGCAGGAACATGGGGCTGTAGAATGAGAAAAAAGGTAGGTGATATGATCCATCCAGATCACATTCAACCGAATTGGACCAATCAACGCGGTTTTACGCTCATTGAGGTTTTGATGGCCATGGCCATCTTGGCCATAGGGATCCTCGGCATGGCCACCCTGCAGATCGTTTCGGTTAAAGGCAATACGTCGGCATCGAATCTGACGGCAAATACCATTATCGGCCAAGACCGTGTGGAGACCTTGATGTCGGTGACCTATGATGAAGCGGATCTGAGCAATGGTACCCATACGCCGGCCCAGGATGCCGATGGTGTGGATAATGACGCCGACGGCACGACCGACGAAACCGGCGAGACCGGGCCGATCGTGGTCTCCTACACCGTCAATGAGGACACGCCGGTGCTGAATACCAAAACAGTTACCTACACCGTGACGCGGCCTCATGCCTTCGGGCGGAAGACCGTTACTTTTATCCAAGTCGTACCGGAGATCATTTAATTATGTCGCAGAAACGAGTGAAATTAAATGTCCAGCCATGGGGAAATGAAAATGGTTCCGTGATGGTGGCTGCCCTGTGTATTCTCGCGATGGTGACGATTCTCGGGGTCACCGCGAGCAATACCAGCACCATTGAACAACAAATCGCCGCCAACGATCAATTCATCAAGATGTCTTTTTATAATGCGGACGGCGCCTTGTATGGAACCTCGAAGCTGATTTCCCTGGCGGTCAATGAAAGTGGTGAGGTCAATTCAGGTACTGGCAACGACGCCCCCGGCCTGACCTACCTTACTTCGGCGAGCAATTTTTATCGTCAGGTTGCCGGCTTCGACACATACGACGGTGCCGTTGATGTGGATTTCAATGCCGGTGGCATCGATGCCCAGGCCGACGCGCGCAGGGATCGGCAGGTGCATGTGAGTGGTAGCGGTGCGGAATTCGCTTCGGGTTCGGAAGGTGTGGGGGCGAATGCCATTGCCATCTATTACGAAATCGAATCCAGCGGGTTCAGCAACCGCAACACCACCAGCGCGCTTTCCGCGACCTATCGCAAAATGGTGGGCGTGGCTGGCGGACTATAGCCACTGACAGAACGTTTTTCCCATACCCCGAACCTTTCTGTGTAAATGGACAGATAATATCATGAAAAAAAAGGTGATTGTTTTTATCCTGCTGGCCTGTTTCATCAGCGGCCTATTCATTGTCATTTCCAGCGGGGTCGGTCTTGCCGGTCCGCCGGACCCGGTTGCTTACGAAGCCTATCCGCCGTTTCTGGCTGCATCCGTTCCGCCTTTGGTCATGCTAGTGATGGGCCGGGATCAAAAGCTTTATTATGAGGCCTATAACGATACGACCGATCTCGATGAAGACGAAGAACTGGATACGACCTATAAACCCGATAAGATTGATTATTATGGGTATTTTGATTCTTATAAGTACTACACTTATAGCTCGACAAACAAGCGATTCGAGCCTGTGGGCGTAACAGCCGATAAAAAACGCCCGGTGGGTACTGGAGCGGTGACTTCCTCAACTATTTGACCATGTCAAGAATCGATGTGTTGCGAAAGGTGCTGTATGGCGGCTACCGTTCCGTGGATACGGCGACAGAGACGGTTTTGGAACGGGCCTACATTCCGAACGATGCCCATTGCTGGGGGAAAGAATACACCGATGAGGCGACCGATGGGTATAAAATCAGTGACTACACGCCTTATTCGGAACCGTACACAGGCAGGCGTCACCTGTTTGCGAATGGATCCGTCGTTGCGCCGGAATCCTCATCCTATGCTCCTTTGCTGCGCGTCAAGCTAAACAGCTCTTCGCGGATTTGGACGTGGGTGTCAGCAGAAAGTGGAAATGGCATTCTCGGGACCTCGCTGGTTGGCACACCTGACGCCGATTTCAGTGTAAGGGTTCAGGTTGGCGTTTCCACTTTTCCAGATGCGGATAGCGAAAAACGGTACGGCACCGATCCCAATACCGTGTATAAACCCATCGGCATTCTGCAACGTTATGGGGAGTCTGACAGAATCTATTTCGGATTGATCAGTGGGTCTTATGGAAATCACCTGTCCGGCGGCGTAGTAAGAAAGAATATCAGCTCCATATCCAATGAAATCAACCCCAGTACGGGGCAGTTTAACTATAAAACCGATTCGACCATTGGCGGTATCATCAAAACCATCGACAATTTCAGGATCATTGGCTTCAACCACAGCAGCCATTACTGGGATTACACCACCTATGCGGGGCCCATTTCCGAGGGCCAGAATTATATGTGGGGAAATCCGGTCGCCGAAATGATGTATGAATCGCTTCGTTATTTTGCGGGAGAAACGAAAACAGCGGCTTTTTCCTCATCGGTTTCGGATGGTAACGATCGGGGGCTTGATCTGCCGATGGAAACCTGGGTCGATCCCTATACGGTCTTTCCAACTTGTTCCAAACCCATCATGCTGGTGCTTAGCGATATTAATCCGTCCTATGACACGGATCAATTGCCAGGCAGTTACTTTGGCGGGTCCGGGAGCCTGGGTACATTAAGCGTCCAGTCTGAAGCCAGCCTCATCTCGGCCAATGAAGGACTCAGCGCGACAAGCCATTATATCGGGCAAAGCGGAAGTTATACCGATTCGGCATGTTCGGCGAAAAGTATTTCCGGTCTGGGTGAAATTCGTGGTCTTTGCCCCGAGGAGCCCACCAAAATGGGGGGCTATTATGCGGCTTCGGTTGCCTACTACGGACTGAAAAACGACCTGAGTACCGTGTCCGGAAGCCAAACCGTTTCAACCTATTCCGTTGGTTTGGCGTCGCCTTTGCCCCAGATCGAAATCGCCATGGATGATAATCGAACGATTACCTTGGTGCCGTTTGCCAAAACGATATACTCAACGGGCGGCGGTGGGGTAACGCCGGATCGCGGCGATTTTCAACCCACCTGCGCGATTGTCGATTTTTATGTCGATTCGATTACCAGCACCAGCGGGAAATTCCGAGTGACTTACGAGCATGCCGAACAAGGCTCCGACTATGACATGGATGCTTTGATTACGTATGAATATGAAAAAACGTCGGGCAACACCATTAAGGTTACCATTTCCAGCCTAGAGGCTACACCTGGGGGCGGATCAAAACAACATTTCGGATATATCATTTCAGGAACGGATGCGGATGGGGTATATCTGGAAATCAAAAATCATACACAACCCGATTTGGAAGATCGCGATTACTACCTTGACACGCCGGGAACATGTGGTCCAAACGCTGGTGCACTGGATACCTGTTGGGATGACAACACGTTTCTGCCGAATATAAAAATGCGAACATTTACTGTCGGTGATGTCTCAACCGCTACTTTGCTTGAGAATCCACTCTTCTATGCGGCAAAATATGGCGGTTTTAACGAGAAAAACAAAAATGACACCCCCGATCGGCAAGATGAGTGGGATAAAGACGGCGATGGGGTTCCAGATACCTATTTTTATGTTGTCAATCCGTTGGAACTGGAAACCCAACTCAACAAGTCTTTTGCCGCTATTTTAGAAAATACGGCTTCCGGTACGGCGGCATCAGTATTGGCAAACAACAGCGAGGGAGACAGTTCTCTTATTCAGGCCTTTTTCAGACCCACGATGGACACCCCTTCCGGCAAGACATTGAGTTGGCTGGGCTACATGCAGAGTTTGTGGGTGGACGAGTGGGGCAACATCCGGGAGGATACGAACGGAAACCACAAATTGGACCTGGCAAACAGCACGGACAGTATTTCCGGTGAAACCGGGGACGTGGATATGATTATCGAATATGCCGTGGACGACGAAGGTGATACTGTCATTCATCGGTATACCAGTCACCATCTGTACCATCCGAGCAACAGCTCCAGTGAGGATTGTGTCCTGGCGGCACTGGGCTATACCTGCCCGGACCTGGACAACAGCTATGAGACGATCGGCCTTGACGAGATCGCCCCCCTTTTTGAGGTCGGTGAAAGGTTGCATCAGCGTAGCCCGGACGACCGCAAGATTTTCACCTTCATTGATGGAAATGGTGAGGATGATGATGCTGACGGTCTGATTGACGAATCCGGAGAAGAAGAGGTCTCCGGTGCGAAATGGGTGGGACAGGTGACGGATGCGGAAAATGATGACCCCTTTACCACCTCCGGGACTGACGAGGTGATTCCCTTCAATGAAGCCAATTGGTCACGGATCAGACCCTTTCTCGGTGTGCGGGACGTCACGGCCTGGTCGTATCTCGATCGGACGTCTTCCCCCAACCATGAGACGCGAGCGAAGAATTTGATCAACTATATCCGTGGAGAGGATTCGGCCGACCTGATCGATGGACCGAATACGCGCAGTCGTACCCTGGATGACGGGGATGTGTGGAAGCTGGGGGACATCGTCAATTCGACCCCGGTGAGCATCTCTTCTCCCCCGGACAGCTATCATCTGATCTACGGTGACGTGTCCTTTCAAAATTACCTGAACCATTACAAAGACCGCGAAACGGTCATCTATGTGGGTGCCAACGATGGCATGCTGCATGCTTTCACATCCTGGCGATACGATTCCTCCACCGAAACCTACACTCAACCGAGCTCGACCACCGAAGGGCTGGGAGACGAATTATGGGCTTATGTCCCCCAAACCCTGTTGCCGCACCTCAAATTTTTAGCCGACCCGGAGTATGCCCATTCCTATTATGTGGACCTGAAACCCAAACTGTTCGACGCCCAAATTCTTGATGACGACAGCCACTACACCGATGATGGCACGGACGGATTGGGGAACGATCCTTTTGGTGGGCCTCAACATGGGCGGAAAACAGATCTGGGCGGAGTCCGATTTCGACGGTGATTCATCCACCGTTGAGACGCGTTATTTCAACCCCACCTACATTTGCATGGACGTCACCGACCCGCGCAATCCGCGGCTGCTTTGGGAACGGTCCTATGAGAACCTGGCCATGACCACATCCTCGCCGACCATTGTCGCCGTGGGGAAGACGCGATCCCTGTCCGGTACAAGTTATAGCTGGAGTGTCGGCAAGTGGCTGGCGGTTTTCGGTTCCGGGCCGACGGAATATGATGGTACCTCAAACCAGAACGGTTATATCTTCGCCATCGACCTGAAAACCGGAGAACCATACCACAGCAGTGGCGGTGATGAATGGCTTTTTGACACAGGATCGGCCGAAGCGGTGATGAATTCACCGGTCTCTTATGATCACGAACTGAGCTATAATGTCGATGGGGTTTATTTTGGCAGTGTCATCGACACGAATGGTGGCAAGGTTTACAAGGTCGATACCCGTGTGAGTGGCGAGCCTTCGGATGACCCGACCCAGTGGAGCCTGACCACCATGTTCGATGCCGAGGGTCCCATCTCGCGCCGCTTTCCTTGAGCACGGATTCAAGCGGCAATGCCTGGATGTTTTTCGGCACGGGCCGCTATTTTTCAACGGCAGACAAGATAGACACCGAACAGCGTTATTTCTTCGGCGTCAAGGATTCCTTTTACCGGACCGGTACGCCGGTCGTGAACCTGGATATGGCGGATTTGTTCGACGCCGGCCCTTACACGGTGTATACCAACCAGGCCGTTACGAACAGTGACGACGGGTCGACCAGCAACTGGAACTCCCTGATCAGCACAGCGAGCGGTAAAGCGGGGTGGTATAACGCGTTGGAAACCCTATCCGGCAGCCCTTCGGAACGCGTTATTTCCAAGGCCACGGTGCTGGGCGGCATCGTCTTTTTTCCTGCCTACACGCCCAACAGTGACGTCTGCGGGTTCGGTGGTTCCACCAACTACTATGGCCTATACTATGAAACCGGAACGGCTTACTACAAGCAGGTGCTTCCCGGAAGCACCACAACGGACACCACCGGCGAGCAGGTGAACACCAAATACACGGCGGGTGACGGCGCCCCCCCACCGGCTGCCGGGTTCCATATCGGACGCGGAAGCGGCGGGACGGCCTTTTTGCAGATGAGTACGGGAGAAGTCGTTGAGATCGATGTCGAAACCGCATTTCCGTTAAAAAGCAACCTGACCGGCTGGCGGGATAAGAGCAAATAACCCCAAACAGCGATGAACAAAAAAGAAGCGGCATGCGTCAATTGATGACGGTATGCCGCTTCCCTTTACGGACGTCCCAACAGGTAGGAACCCGGATCTGCCACTAAAAATTGAAAACCTTGGCCTCGGCAGCCATGTCAATCAGATGCGGCCCGCCATCGAGCTGCATGTTGGAATAAAAACGCGCTTCATCCATGTTGCGGTTTTTTGCGCACGGCGTACAGATGCCGATTTTTACCTCATTTTCCACCAGGTAGGGGAGGTAGTCGTTGGGGCAGTCACCGGTGGTGGTCTTGATCGAAAGGTCCCTGCTCTTGTCGGCCCACATGACACCCCCATCGATGAAGAACATGTCGACATGATGGCCTTTGGTATGGGCGATCTTGGCAAACTGGCAGCAACGGGTAAAGGCTTCATTCTCATCTTTGCTCAGCACAAACAGAAAATTTCCCATTCTTTCAATCCTCTCTTTCTTTATTCAGTCCATTCGATCCGCTCGCGGGTACCGAACCCGAAGCGGTTGTCCGTGTAAAAAACCTCTTGCGGTGTAAACGCGTACAACCGCACCTTCACTAATTGCTCACCAGCCCAACACGCCGAACGGCGCGTTCAATTTGTTCGATGCGCATTTCAAGTGTTCCCGTATAGCCGATGGACATGCGGACCAAACCGGGTGAAAGCCCCATTTTGTGCTGATCGGCTTCGCTGATTTCCGATGAGGTGGTTGATCCCGAACAGGACATCAGCGTGTCGAAGTAGCCCAGGGAAACGGCAATATAACCAAAATCCTCTTTGTTCTGGAGCTCGTCGAGGAGATCATCCGCCCGTTTCCGGGTACCGCAGTCAATGGTCAGCATGCCGCCGTAGCCAAAGCCCTTGTTGATCAGCGCCGTGGCCAGCGCATGTTGACGGAACGCGGGCAGGCCCGGATAGGTCACCGGCACGCCCAGCTCATCCAGCCGGCGGCCGATGGCCAGGGCGCGCCGGGAATGTTCGCGCATCCGAATCGCAAGATGCGGCAGCCGTTGAATGATATCGTAGGCCATGCGCGGATCCATGGTCGGGCCGAAGAGCATGACCCGGCCGGTGTGCAGGTCCATGAGTTGGTGAATCATCGCCTTGGTGGCGCAGATGGCACCGGCCACCAGGTCGCTGGCGCCGTTGATGAATTTGGTCAGGGAGTAAACCACCACATCGGCGCCCAGGCGGGCCGGCGATATCATCATGGGGGTGAAGGTGTTGTCCACCACCAGTTGCAGGTGGTTGGCCTTTGCCAGTTTGGACAAGGCGCGGATATCGGCGAATTTCAGGGTGGGATTGCCCATGGTTTCCGTGAACAACACGCGTGTTTGGGGTGTGATGGCCTTTTTGAAATTGTCCGGGTCACGGGGATCCACAAAGGTCGTGGTGATCCCCAACTGGGCGAAAAGTTCGTTCAGCAACGCGTGGGTTCCCCCATAGATCGTATCGCTGGAAACGATGTGATCCCCGCTGCGGCAGATTTGTAGCAGGGCACAGGAAATGGCCGACATCCCGCTGGCGGTGCAGACGGCAAATTCCGTCCCTTCCATGGCCGACAGGTAGCGCGCCAGGATATCCACCGTCGGGTTGAAATGGCGGCTATAGAGAAAACAGCCGCCTTCCTCCGGACCCCGGACCCCGCCGAAAATTTCCGGCATGGTTTCCGGGTCCATGACCGTAAACGTGGATGATCGTGAGATGGATGGCGTCACACCGCCGTGCTCGCCAAACTCACGTCGGACTTCGCACAGATCCTGCTCCGGCCTGAAGTCGTTCATTACGCACCCTCGTCTTTCTTTTTGCCGACGGAGAACGCTTTGGCGACGATTTCTCCAAGCGTTGATAGTTTCCGCTGCCCGGTGAGTAAACCAGCGGATCGATTTTTACGGCGTCGGGTCTGCCATCGGTCATGCAATCCTCGGTAATGTGGGTCTGGATCACTTCGCCCACCACCAGGGTATGGCCACCGAGATCCAATGTGTGCCGCAAGCGGCATTCGAGGTTCAGCGGGCAGGCGGACACCAGTGGGGCATAGGCCAAATCTCCGCTAAAAAGCTCGAAAACCGTGGATTTATCCACCTTGCGACCGGAATAGATGCCACAAAAATCGACTTCGGCGACCATGGCGACCGATGGCACATTAATGGAGAATTCACCGTTGGCCAGAATGCCTTTCAGGGTATGGCGTTCACCGCGAACGGCTACGGAAATGGCCGGCGGTTTGGACGAGGCGATACCACACCAAGCCGCCGTCATGAAATTTGCGCGGCCCTCGACCATCGTGCCCACAAGCACGGACGGCGTGGGAAACAGCAGCGCCTCGGGACCCAAACGCGATTTCTTAATCATTATGACCTCCTGAAAAGGATGTGTGTCATTGACATATGCTCAATAATCCAACTATACCCCAGGTCTTGATGAGAGACAAGGGGTACTGTTTATCTGTTTTCCGGTCGGTTGTGAAAGGTTGTCTTCGAGGCGGGTGTTAGCTTGCCGAGTCGCTATCGGGAGGTGTTGCCGGCGCTTCCCAGAAAGGAATGGGGGTATCTGAACCGCTCGTTTCATCAAGATCGATGCCGTTGAGTTCTTTCAGCGCTTCACGGATTTCACGGGAGCCCCTGTCATGAATTTCCTTGACCATCGCATACTCGCCCACGACCTGTGAGAGTGAGTAATTGCCGCGGTTGTTTTTCAGATTGACATAGACCAGGTCCCGAACCGCGGCCCAACTGTCGCGGCGCGTCTGATTGGGTAACGGGGTGAGCCCGTCGAGTTGTTCCAGCCATTTATTCAGAAAACGGGCCGAGAGATATTTTTGGACCACGGCCAGCCAGCCGATCAACAGCAGGGCACTGAGCGTTGCGGCACCGGTGAGTTGCAGCGTCGGGTGGAGACCGGCAACCGGCGTGAAGCTGATCAATCCCACCCAAGCGGCAGCTCCCCCCACCAGGGAGCCGGCAAGGGCGCTGAAAAAAGACTTGGCCCTGAAACGGCGAATCTGTTTGCGGAAGCTGATCATGCCTTCCAGAAAATGACACAATCGCTCACCATGGGTTTCCACGAATGACGCCAGATTGTCCAATCGGTGACAGGGTGCCTGAAGCACCGCTTTTTTCAGCTCTTCGCGCTGATTCTCGATGTACTGCAGGTAAGCGGCCTTGGGTTCGTCCAAGCGTCCGCTTTTCTCTGCGGCCACAGGAGAATAGGTCAGGTGGATCATCGGAATGTCCTTGCGGCCGGTAATCTGGGACAGATTCCAGCACAAGGTGCCATAAACGCGCAACAGATCCGTCATGGAGGCGCATTCGTCGATCCGGTTGAGCACATACAGAACCCGGTCCTCGAAGGTTTTGGCCGGCAGTGTATCACGCAGGCTGGTGTGCGCTTCACGAACCGTTCCCGCCTTGTGGGGATCAAAAAGGACCAGGACCAGATCGGCAATCTGGGCCAGATCACCGATCACATCCTGATAGTTGTAGCCCCGATCCCGTTCGGTGATGCTGTCAAGCATTCCCGGCGTATCGATGATGGCCAGATTTTTCAGAAACGGAGAATTGATTTTTTTGAGTTTGAAGTGGGAAGCGAAACGAAGCCCATGCCGTTTGAGCGTTTCGAATGGGTATTCGGGATCGTTGAGCAAAAATTTGCCGTCACGCTGATCGGTGACCCGGATAGGCGTTCCGGGCGGTTCATTTTCATCGTAGGTGATGACGGTAAAGGAATCGTCCGTGGGCGCCTGGCCGGTGCCCTGGACGTCGATTCCCAGAAACTCGTTAATCAGCGTGGATTTGCCTGACGAGTAGTTGCCCAGCACCAGAACTTGCGGGCGCCATTTGATGTTGGTTTCCAGAGGAACTTCGCTGTAGCCATAACGCATGGCTACCGGGGTCAACTGCTCGGAGACCATCTCCAGCAGTTCGGTGCGAAGTGCGTTGATGTAGTTTTCGCGATACATGAAGGCCTCCGGCCGGCCGGTACAATGCGGTTCATGGTTGATCCCTGGTATAAACGCAAGTAGGTATAAGGGGTTCCTGTAAACAAATCAAGCTTATAACGATTCTTGCGGAAAACGCAATCACAGAGCCGCCGGAGCGTCTAACGATTAGTGGGCGCCGCACCCACAGCCACAGTCACCGCAGCTGCCGCCACTGGCCATGGCTTTGACCACTTCGCGGTCATCGGCTCGGGCGACATCGGTGATGGTCATCTGAAGGGATCTGGGGGCTCGGATCCCGGTCTGTTCCACAAGGGGCAGTTCCAGATGCCCCAGGATGGCGCAGTGCTCGCTGGCGGGGATCTCCAACTCGATGCGATCGCCAATGCTTTTACCGAAAAGGGCTTTTTCGAAAGGCGTGATCCCATCGGTGCCTACTCCATAGATGAATTTGAAAGGGGTGCCTGCGGAATCACCGCCATTGGCAGCACCGGTCTTGATGGTCAGGTGAATTTTCATCAGGGCGTCGATCGTCGGGGACGGATTTTGCATTGTTTCCTCCAATTCTCGGGGTTGACGATGCTGAAAGATTTGTCTGTGCCGGCTCGGGCGATATCAGGCGGAAGTTCAACCGGTTTTCTTGCAGCTAAAATAAGTGAGGATTGAAAAAAGTAAACCGTGCGTCATCCCGTGCTCACTCTGAAACCACCCGGTTTTTGCCTGCGGCCTTGGCCCTGTAAAGGCATTGATCAGCGCGTTCGATCAGGCGCTTTACCGAATCGTCCTTGCGAAAGCAGGCTACACCGATGCTGACGGTAACCGACAGGACATCTGGCGTACATGTGTCGTCGGCCGCATAGCGGCTTGTGGCGATGGTTCGGCATAGCAGTTTGGCCTTTTTGGTGGCATTGCGCAGGGAGGCGCCGGGTAGCACCAGCATGAATTCCTCGCCCCCATAGCGGGCCAAAAATCGTCGCTTCTCACCAGCTGGCGACACTTCCCGGTGAATGCCAGCAGTACCCGGTCCCCCACGGTGTGGCCATACGTGTCGTTCAACTGTTTGAAATCATCCAGGTCCATCATCAAAAGCGAGAAAGGCGTCCGCGTGATCGTATTCCGTTCTACTAAACTACCGAGATAGTGGTCCAGGGCCTTGCGGTTATAGACGCCGGTAAGGCCATCGGTATTGGCCGAGTGACGGGCATTGTCCAGCTCTTTTTTCAGGATTTCCACCTGGCTGGAAAGGGCATCCAGGTTCTTTTGATCTTGTTGCTCCTTGCGCCGGACCATCTCCCGCAGTTTGGCGACTGCTTGGACCAGTTCGTTCTTAATGCGTTTGATATCGTTTAACAGGGTAATCTCTTCGAAGCGTTCCCCCTGGACGCGGATGGAACCGTAAAAATCGATATTCTCCTGGTCCAGACTGGTCATGGCCGCGGTCATCAAATCGATGATTTCCCTGAATTCCGTTTCGCGTTCGCCTAAATAGCGTTTTTGCCGCTGGATGTGTTCGAGAATGCGGCTTTTCTGGCGTTCGAATTGGACGGCAATGGCGCGGGTCTTTTCATCCGCCTGAAAACGGTCCTGCAGGGCCTTCAGTTCTTTTTTGAACGTCTCGGCGTCGATTTCGCTGATATCCAGGGTGTATTCACGCAGGAAAAGAAAAAGCGCCTGGATGCTGTCCATAAAAAATCCAGGCGTCGGCGGCGATCGTCGCCTTTCGCCTCACAATCACCCGAATGCGTACCGATGGAATCGGATTTGCCAAACAGCTTCATGGATCGCCTTCCTTATTTGAAGCCACCAACGATTCCCCGAATGGCCGATGGGATTTCCGCCGGCAGCATGACCACCTTGGCGTTCTGGGCGGTGGAAAGGGCCTTGAGGGATTCCACGTACTTTTCACCAATCAGATACATGACCGGCAATTCGTCATCGCCGATGGCTGCGGAAACCTTCTGGATGGCCTGCTGACTGGCTTCAGCCAGGACGACCTTGGCTTGGGCATCGCGTTTGGAAGCCTCCAAACGACCTTCGGCTTCCAGAATGGCCGCAGCTTTTTCGCCGTCGGCGCGGGTGACGGTGGCCCGCCGTTGGCGCTCGGCGGCTGCTTGTTCTTCCATGGCCGCCTGCATGGTGGCGGATGGATTGATGTCCTGGATTTCAACGGTTTTCAGGGTGATTCCCCAGTCGGCGATGTCATCGGAGATGGCGGCCTTCAATTTTGCCTTGATCTGGTCCCGAGAGGAAAGGGCATCATCCAGATCCATTTCACCGACAATGGAGCGCAGGGAGGTCTGTACCAGATTTTGGATAGCGAATTGGTAGTTCTCCACGCCGTAAACGGATTTTTCCGGTGAGATGATATTGATGTAGGCGACCGCATTCACAATAATGACCGCATTGTCCCGGGTAATTACTTCCTGGGAGGGAATGTCCAGGACGATGTCCTTGGTGGTAACCTTATAGGCCACCGTATCCATATAGGGGATGATGATGTTTAGCCCGGGGCCGAGGGTTTTATGAAACTTGCCCAGGCGCTGGACCACATGTTTGCTGCCTTGGGGAACAATGCGGACGCCCAACACCAGGGTGACGATGACCAAAACAACGAAAACGGCGACGATGATCAAGCTTTCCATCTTTCCTCCATGATACCGAAAAGGGTGACTGATGACGGTTCCCAGCCATTGGCGGGCAAGGATATTGCCGGTTGTGGATTATAATTTGTTGACCATGAGGGTATTTCCCGAAACATCGGTGACCTTGACCCGATCCCCAACGGTCACATCCGTGCTGCAGATAAACGTCCATTCCTCTGAACCCAACAGCGGCGTTGTGAAGCGGACCATACCGCGTCGTCCCGATTCCGGACGACGAATGACTTGGCCAACCTCACCGATGGCGGCTTCGCGAGGGATTCCGGCTTTTGTGCGATCGGTCATGATGGGGCGGATGTACTTAAACCATAGAAATGTGAAAATACAGGACGCAATGGCCCAGATGAACAGTTGCCAGGAAAAACTGAGCGTATTGTCCATCAGCATCAGGCCGGACACCACAATGGCACCCAGGCCGAACCAAAAATGGTGAAGCTGGGAATGAAGATTTCGGTCATGATCAGGATCATGCCGAACACCAGCCAATGCCAGTAGGCGATGTGAAGGTTCATCGTGTTTTCTTTCCGTTCAGATCGGTATCGGTCATTTGGGATAGGAAATGAGATAAAAGATTCCTGTCGGTTCGGAAGATGGTCGACTTTAGCATAAATCAGCCACCGGGGGAATCGGTGCGCGGCCAATGGGCGCGACAGCCGGTTGATCAATCCGGTGGACTCGTCTATATTGCGTTTGAATTCCAAATCTAATTCTAAGTCTGTCTGCCTGCTGCTATCGTTCGTTGGACCATGGCAGGTTCCGTGGAGGCACCCATGATCATCGACCGAACCGGAAAAATTGCCGAAGGCATCCATATGCTGGGACATCATGGATTCCCGATTTTTCTGGTTGACGGTGAACGGCCGGCCATCGTCGATGGCGGCCTGGCCTTTCTCGGCCCTATATACGTCCGGCAGATCCATGCGGTCTTGGGGGATCGGCAGCCCGCCTGGTGCTTTTTCACCCATGCCCACTTTGATCATTGCAGCGCGGTCGGCTATTTCAAAAGATCTTTCCCGCGAATGCAGGTCGTGGCCTCGAAAAAAGCGGCCGATATCTTATCGCGACCCAATGCCATTCATCTGATCGCCCAGTTGAATCAATCTGCCCTGGCACTATCCCCGCTTTTGGGGATCGACGATACCGGCGTCCGGTTTGAACCCTTTGGCGTGGATCGGATCGCCGAGGAAGGCGACTGTTTCGAGCTTTCGTCCAATCTGAGCCTGCAGGTACTGGAAACGCCCGGCCACACTTGGGATTTTCTCTCCTACTATGTGCCCGAACGCAGGCTTTTGATCGCCTCGGAAGCTGTCGGCACCCGGGAGCAGAGAGGCCATATCATGATCGACTGCCTGGTGGATTTCGACCATTATTACCAATCGATTCAGCGGCTCAAGAACCTTGCTGTGGATATTCTGTTTCAGGGCCACATTTATGCATTTACTGGCTCGGATGCGCAAGTGCATTTGGACACCTCACTGGATCGGAGCCTGCGGTTCAAGGCGATGGTCAAACAATTCATGCGCGAAACCGGTAATGACATTCAGGCGGTGATGCAGCGTTTCAAAGCCATCGAGTGGGAGAGCAATCCGGGGCTGCGTCAACCCGAGCCAGCCTACCTGCTCAATCTGGAAGCCCGCATTAAAACGGTCTTGCGCGCCATTGCGGCCGATGCAGGCAAACTTTATGAAAAGGTCCATTAATCCCCATGAACATACCTGACCTTAGGGTAGACATCGGCGGTCTCAACCTCGAAAACCCCGTGATGACCGCCTCGGGAACCTTCGGTTACGCCCGGGAGTTCGAATCGTATATCGATCTGAACCGGCTGGGCGGGATCATTGTCAAAGGGCTCTCCTTGCTGCCGGCCAAGGGCAACCCGCCGCCGCGTATCGTGGAAACCGCATGCGGCATGCTCAATGCCATCGGCCTTGAAAACGTGGGGATTGACGCGTTTCTACGGGATAAACTGCCGTTTCTGGCGCGCCTGCGACCGCCTGTGATCGCCAACATTTATGGCAAGACCGTCGATGAATATGCCCAGCTGGCAGGTCGCCTGGAATCCGCCGATGCGGTTAAGGGGATCGAAGTCAACATCTCCTGTCCGAATGTAAAGCAGGGGGGGTGGTTTTCGGTTCGGATCCGCGGATTGCCGCCGAGGTGGTGCGCGCCGTGCGCAGGAAAACCACCAAACACCTGATGGTCAAACTCTCCCCCAATGTGACCGACATCACGGTGATTGCCCAGGCGGCCGAGGACGCCGGTGCCGATTCCCTGTCGTTGATCAACACCATCACCGGCATGGCGGTGGATCTTGCCACGCGTCGACCGAAGCTGGCCAACATCACCGGTGGTCTTTCAGGTCCGGCGATCAAGCCCATTGCCCTGCGCATGGTCTGGCAGACCGCCCGAGTGGTGAAGATCCCCATCATCGGTGTGGGCGGCATCATGACCGCCATGGATGCGCTGGCGTTTCTGATGGTGGGTGCCACGGCAGTCCAGATCGGCACCGCCAATTTTGTCAGCCCGACCAGTACCGTGGAGATCATCGATGGCATCACGGCCTGGTTGCGGCAGGAAGGCATCGATGACGTCAAGAAACTCATTGGGACCTTGAAGACGGATTAAATGGAAAAGCGCGCAGCTGTACGGGGGAGGAATGGCGGTTGGGGTGGTTTGCATCCAAGGCCGAAATAGCGTATAAGCGGAGTCCATTCAAAATGTGAAGCTTACGGCACGGAGCCAGGCGAAGATTCAACACCGGAGTGCAAACAAACCATGACCAACGGCACTTTTGAAAAGGTTCAGCATACTGACAGTCCCATGTATGGTCCGTTGAAACTCATTTTGTGTGGCTTTCCGGCGGCGGCCCAGGATAAATTCGGCCTCGTTCTGGAAATGAGCGGTCTTCGCGATGTGCCCGTGATATGGGCCAATGAAACCCATCAGGCGGCTACCTTGGCCGATCTCTTGGCGTTGCCGGCCGGCAGCGGCAAGGGCAGCGACTCGACCCTTCCACGCGCCGTCATCGTTTCCGGAATCACCGAAAATCAATTACATGTGCTGATGACCACTTGTCGTAAAACCGGTATGCAGCCGGCGCTTTGGGCGGCGCTCACGCCCACCTCCGAAACCTGGCCCCTGTCAGGGCTTTTGGGAGAACTCCAGGCAGAGCAAAAGGCGCTTGCCAAGCGTCGAAAAAACAAACCGGCCGGATAACCTGATTTCCAGAACGCAAATGCTTCCGGGCGCTGGAGAGCCGAATCATGCAAACCGAGAAATACACCATCACCATGCTGGTGGAAAACGAACCCGGGGTGACCGCCAGGGTTGCCGGGCTTTTTGCCAGTCGCGGATACAATATCGAAACCATTTGCGGCGCGCCGACGGCCAACCCGGAAATGTCGCGAATTACCATCACCACCAATGCGTCACCGGATCAGGTCGAGCAGATCATGAAACAGGTGCGGCGACTGATCAACGTGATCAAGGTCCGGGATATGACCGGAGACGACGCGGTGCGGCGGGAAATGGCCCTGATTTGCGTAAAGGCCCAGGAGGAATATCGGGCGGAAATTCAACGCATCGTGGACAACTTCAGGGCCCGCATCGTGGACACGGGAATGAGTCACTACATTATCGAAGTGACCGGCCGGATGGAAAAAATTGCCGCGCTGCTGCATCTGCTCGAGCCATGGGGATAAAAAAAGTGGCCCGATCGGGCATCCTTGCCCTTTATCGGGAGCCCGGCTGATGGCCCCCCTCACTAAACATTAATGGCCAAGTAAAAAAAAGACAGCATGCCTATGACGCAGTGGTTTCCGTTGGCGGGTGAGCGCGTGAAGCATCCTGACGAACCACCCGATCCAGTTTTTGACTGAATTCGATAATCTCGTAAGGCTTGGTCACCCTTTCGCAAAAACCGTACTCCTCATAGCGCGCCACGACCGGACTTTCCGCATACCCACTCGAAACGATAGCCTTGACAAAGGGATCAATGGCTTTCAACTGACCGATGGTCTCCTGGCCCCCCATGCCGCCCTTGATCGTCAGATCGAGAATCACCGCATCGTACGCTTGTGAGGCATGCATGGCGGCCTGGTATTTCCGGATGGCGATTTCTCCTGCCTCGGCAAAATCAACTTCATATCCAAGGTGATTCAGAAGATTGCCGACCAATTCACGAATCATGGCTTCATCGTCCATGACCAGGATTTTCCCTTGCCATGGACCGGCTTGCCTGGATACCGTTCGTTTCTCTGAGGCTTCTCCGGAACGATGGGCTGGGGGCCGGTATCTGCCGGCAACAAGACGTGAAAGGTAGATCCCACACCGGTCCGTGAGCAGACCGTGATCTCTCCGCCATGTTTGGTGATGATGGAGTGGGAAATGGACAATCCCAGCCCCGTGCCCTTGCTGGCGCCTCTGTTTTTCGTTGAAAAGTAAGGATCGAAGATTTTCTCGATATGTTCTGCCGGTATTCCCATCCCCTGATCGCGGATGGCGATATTCACGTAACGGCCGGCGGACAGGATGCTGTTACCACCGTTGATGGTCACGTTTTCGAAATCAATGAAGACGGTCCCGCCCTTGGGCATGGCTTCGGCCGCATTAATCATCAGATTGTGAAGGGCTTGGCCGATCTGCTGGAAATCCACCTGGGCTGGCCAGATGCCCTCATTGGCGCCGATTTGGATATTGATGTTCGATCCGCTCAAGGAGAACGCGGCGACATTTTCGACCAGATGGACAATGTCCGTGGGGCTTTTTTCCAGCTGACCGCCCTTGGAAAATGTGATCAACCGGCGGGTCAATGTTTTGGCAGATCGTGAGGCCGAAAGCGCCTGCTCAAGGAACGTGGCCAACGGCGATCCCGGCGTGACATGCTCCATGGCCAGGGATAGGTTTCCCATGATCGCTGTTAGCAGATTATTGTAATCATGAGCAATGCCACCGGATAAAGCCGCTATCGACTCCAGTTGGCGGATTTGCCGCTTTAGATCATTGCGACCTTTGGATCGGTCGGCGGAAGGGGGCGTCATTGTGTTGGGTTCCCGGCTTTCATCGTTGGCGGAAAAACGCGTCTGTATGTCATTTTGCTATCGACCCGAAAAAAGCAGACTTGAGCGGCGTATTGATGTTTCCGTAACTAAAGTAACAGAAAAAGTTACCGATAAGCAGACCAGATAGGTATCGCCGCCAATAATTATTTTAGCCAGCGTTCGGAACGGCGTCCGTTTCGGCGGGGCAGCATCGTTGGGATATCCCACAGGAGAAAAAAATGGATGGAATCGCGACCATTCTGCAAAATTCGCTCTATCCAACGACCCAGTCGAGCATCTTTGATGAAAAAGATGGAACCGATTTACTGGCTGCATTGGTGCAGCAGCAAAACGGTTTGGAAACACTCTCCAACCAGTTCCTGCAGACCGGTATCGACCAGTATCTGAAAAAGGATTACGAGGAGGCGGTTAAATCATTCGAGGCAGCCATCGCCATTGCCCCGCAATCCAGCTACAACGGCGAGACCACCCAATACCTCTCCCAAACCTACCTGAAACTCGAAAAAACCGACAAGGCCATCGAGACCTACGAAAAGGCCGTCGCTCGTGAGCCGAGCAACGGCGATTTACACAGTGCGCTAGCGCAGTTGCTCTATTCCGAAGACCGCTACGACGAGGCCGTGCAGCAGTACCGGGCGGCCATGGAACTTAACCCTAGTGCCACAACGCGATATGCTTATGGTGAATCCCTACTAAAGGTGAATAATTACACGGAAGCCGAAATCCAGTTCAACCAGGTCAAACGCCTGGATCCGGAAAGCTATGCCGGTGATTACGGCCTGGGTAAGATGTACGCCCAGTCGGGTGATAAAGCGAAAGCCATTGAGCATTTTGAAAAAGCCTTAAAATTGGATCCTGAATTTTACGATGCATATGCCGAGATCGGTTACGCGTATGCGGATGACGGAGAAATCGAAAGTGCCAGAGCTGTTGCTGCAGAACTCGAGGAGAAAGACGAGAATCTGGCAAGCCTTCTCGGGTATTACATCGACGAGAAAGAGCCTCCACGGATCGCCTTTGCGTTGGCGGAAAGCAGCTTTCCTTACCGAATGTCCAAGGGATATTCGGTTTCCAGCATTGACAGCTATCTCGAAAACGCCGGTGCAGAACTTAGCATGACCATGAAATTCATATTTTCCAAAGGGATGGATCCGGCTTCCATTGAAAATCGGTTCAATTGGCAGTTATCTCGGGCCTCGAGTAGCAATATTGCCGAAACCTACAATTTCGGAGATACCATCCCCGCCACGGAAATCAACCTGGATCCGTATCCGGATTACGTCCTCTACGACAAGGATAGCCAGGTCGCCACCGTCGGTTTCACACTCAGGCAAAACGAGACGGCGGACGGCACCATCGACCCTTCCCATATTGTCTTCAAATTCGATGGCAAAGATGTTTTTGGCGTTTCTATGGATTCTGACGGTGACGAGTACAGCGGCTTTTCTGGAACCGCGTAGGCTTTCAAAAACGAAAAGATTGTAGGCGTCTTCTCCTGCTATCGCTGATCTCGTATGCACTATCCTATCGCATTGCTGCCCAAACAGCCGGGGCCTACCCAGTAAAATGTCCACCCTCATAGATCTTGGATGGTTGATCCGATCTTTTTCCTGAATTTTCTGTAAATCATCTCATTCCGGTATGTTGATTTGAAACGCGGTATACTTTCACGAATCAAACTCTTGGCCTAATTTTTGAAATTTCAAGTCGGCAAGTTGAGCGGATGTCGCCATGCCGCTATCATTTCTTCTCGAATCGCAATAAAAGGCGCTGATTTAATGTCCTATGATAAAAATGACACGTGTTCACCCCCTCGGATAGGGTCAAAGAACTGACTGGTTTCCGTCACGAAAGTGACAATTGCCAAACCTGCGATCGGATATCGCAAATATCATAAGGTAAACAAGAATGGTCAAACAACAGCCACACCAAAATTCAACCGACGTCAATAGCGATGAAAGAGCTCAAAAAGCGGATGTTTTGTTTTTGGAAAAGGCATACAATAATTGTCTTCGGTTGGCCCAATCAGATAAGGTCGAAGAGGCGATCGCTGGCCTCGAATCGATCCTTGCCAAGAATCCAAATTTCGCTATAGCATACAACGACTTAGGTGTGTTGTACTATCGATTGGCGGATAAGGAGCGAAGTTTGCAAAATTATGAACAAGCGGTTTCGATTGACTCATCCAACCCGAATTTCAGGAAAAACCTTGCCGATTTTTATTTTGTCGAGCAGGGGCGTACGGAAGACGCCTTAGAAATCTATCTTTCCATTCTCAAGGACAATCCTGAAGACATCGAGGTGTTGTTGGTTGCCGGCCATATGTGTTCGGCGTTAAAAAAGAATGATTCTGCGCGAACTTTTTACGAGCGAGTGCTGGATATCGAACCCTGGAATTTCGATGCCAGCGATTGCCTGGAAAAACTCGAAACGAATTAAGGATATAAGAATTTTACAACCTCAATTCTCACAATTCACCATGGTTTACAGATACTATTGATTGATCAAGTTCTGGTTTAACCGACTATTATGTCCCTGTATATTTTAGATTCCGATGTTCTGGTCCTCGGCTCTGGCCTGGCGGGATTGCGGGCGGCCTGGGCGGCGTTAGAGACCGATCCGAGGCTGAATGTCACGGTGGTCAGCCAAACTTCCGGTCCTTCCGGTTCATCGTTTGCCAATATGAACAATCGGTTGGGGATGCAGGTCTGTATGGATGACCGGGAACGTGAGGCTTTTGTAAAAGACGCACGTTCCATTGCGCCGCCCGGGCATATCGATGTTGGTCTCGCAAGCCTTCTTGCCGAAGAGAGCGAGGCGAGGTTCCGCGATCTGGTGGATATCGGGTTTCCATTTGATCGGGAGGCACGGGGAGCGTATTTCAGGGTCACCGGATGCTTCAGCCCTGAAGAGAAACGGGCGTTTATCTATACGGGGCTGGCCGATGCCTTTGACAAGATGAAGGGGCGTGTTCTCTCCCTTGGCGGCCGTTTTTTGGATGGATGGTTGTTACAAGACCTGGTCAAAACCGGGCCGGATAATTCATCCCGTGTGTGCGGTGCCGTGTTTCAGCGCGCCAACGGAAATGATAAAATGGCGATCATTGCATCGTCTGTAATTGTTGCCCTGGGAGGTCCCGCCCCCCTGTTTTCCCTGAATGTTTGCGGTCCGGGGAACCATGGGGTTTCCTATGCCCTTTTGAAACGGGCCGGCGCGGAACTGGTGAATACCCCCTATCTTCAATTTATGTGGCATCAGATTCCATTCCGTCAATTCTGGCCCATCCAGGACTTCCTGACTAATGGTACGAGAATTAGACGCTGGGACGGTAAGGTGTTGCCAGTTCCGGAAGCGTTGTTTGAACTCGCCGGGAAACGGGCGACCCACTGCCCCGTCGGATATGATTTTGAAGATACTGCCGCAGATCTATTTTTTATCGAAAATCTCAGTTTCAGTGGCGAAGTTGACGCGCTTGTAGAACCCGACAGCCAGATTACGATCGCCCTTATGGCCCATGCTGGAAATGGCGGTGCTATCATCGACGAGAATGCCTGGACAGGGGTGCCGGGTCTTTATGCCTGCGGAGAGAGCGCCGGCGGCATGCACGGCGCCAACCGTATCGGAGGCGCTATGGTAACAGCAACCCAGGTCTTCGGCGCCCGGGCCGGAAAAGCAGCCGCGCGGGGTGCAGACGGCCGCGGCGCCATAAACCAAAAGCAATTTAGTAAACTTGCGGCAAACATGATCGGAAGCCAGGTAGAGGATGAAACGGAATGCCGAGAACTTCAACATTGGTTGCGAAACGGCATGCAGACGTTTGCTGTATTTGGTGGACGCCCCGGCCTGGACTCGTTCATGTGTGAATGCCGGAGAAAACTTCTCGTGGCAAGGGACTGGCGATTGCGATTGGCCCTTGAGGCAGCAATTCTTATCGGTGATGCTTCAAATGTCCGGGTATTGAATGGTTAGAGTGCGTCAAAATTTCAACGGCTGAAAGGGCGTCGGATAGGAAATGATTTCCGGAATCAGGATCCCGTTGCCCATGGCAAACCTTTTCAGTTCTGTCGCAATTTTATAAAAAACTCATTATTTCAATATTATATCTTGATTCGCGGTTTTCCTCAGAGCATTTGTTGTAAAACAAAAACATTTATTTTGATCTCGGCATAAATACTGCGTTAACATTCTGCAGCTTGCTAAATTGGTTGACTTTTTCCAATGAACCGCAACAATGAAGGTGCCGAATGCGTAACATGGCGGTGGCCTCCCCCTGAGGGTGCAATATGGTAACATGTCGTTGTTAACAGGATGGTTCGCCAATGCTAATTGTTCATTTAGTGAATGGACCGTGTTGTTGCCTAAAACAGAGAAGGTCATGATCACTTTATTTAATTCCTCCTTTTTTTCTCCCAACAAGGCGCTACGCAGGCTTGCCCTGCTGTTTGCGATCCATGAGAGTCCCCAGATCAGCCAGCATGCCATCGGCCGATTGGTTCGGTTGAGCAGTTCGATGGTCAATAATTACATCAAGATGTTCAAGCAGGAGGGGTTGGTGAATGTGCTGGGGGATACCAATCGTACCCAGAGCTATCATCTCACTGCAGAAGGGGGCATTGCCCTTCGGAATGATCTTCTTTTCTACTCCGCCGAAATTGTCCAGATGTACGGAGCGGTAAAACGCGAACTGTCCAATATCCTGAATGGTTTTTATGAGGAGGGTATTCGAACGGTGGTACTCTTTGGCGCTGCCGAAACGGCCGAGATCGTTCATGCGGCATTGAAAGCATCGGATTTAGTGGTAATCGGCGTTGTGGACTCCGATCCGAAAAAGCAGGGGGCGGGGTTTAACGGGTTCAAAATAAAAGCTCCGGAGATGATTGAAAATATTAATCCTGATGCGGTCATTATCACCTCTTTTGCGCAGCAGGAAGAGATGTTTCAATCGATACAGACATATATTCGAGGCAAGAATATCGCCATCAAAAAACTGTCTGATATTTCAGTGTGACATAAAAACAATCGGTGTTGAGCCGAAATAATTTAAGCCCTCTGTGAGTTGTGACGATAATGAAACTATCCGTTCAATTGGTGGACGGTCTGGGCGACTCTGAAAAAGCTGGTTGCCGGAAGGCTGCATCCAAATTGAACATCCCGTAATTGTGTTAGTTCATTTTTCATACGACTCTATGGGGGACAATGGAAAAAACATCAAATTGTAATTTGCCAGGCGGAGCTATGCCCATTCATTTGAAACAAACGCCAACTTTTTCAATCATTGTTCCCGCTTACAACGAAGAGGCCGGCTTCTCGCCTCGGTTGGTGAAATTCACCACGTTTTTGAACAGATGGGGTATGAATTCGAAATTATTGTGGTGGATGACGGAAGCACGGATGGCACCGGCAGCCGCATGGAATTGCTGGCCAGCCGCTACCCTGAGGTTAAAACTGTCCGGCTGACCGTCAATTCGGGAAAAGGTCATGCTATCAAAAAAGGAGTGATGGTTTCCAGCGGTGAGTACATTGTCTTCATGGATGCCGACCTTGATATTCATCCAACTCAATTCGGAGCTATCTTCAACGCGTTGGAAAAAATGGGTGCGATGTGGCCATCGGCTCAAAGCGTCATCCCGAGAGCATTGTGGCCTATCCATGGACGCGACGGATCATCAGCACCGTATATTACTGGATCATCAAGCTGCTGCTGGGACTCAATGTACGGGATACCCAGGCGGGGTTCAAAATTTACCGACGGGAGGTTCTGACGGCCATTCTTACGCGGATTCTGGTCAAGAAATTCGCCTTTGACTTAGAGATGCTTGTGGCCGCCCACCGGCTTGGCTTTACCATCGAGGAGTTTCCCATCCGGGTCGTGTTTTCAAGGCCGTTCGGCCGGATTACGTTCAGGGATTGTTGGCGTACCGGTATCGATACCATGGCCATTTTCTACCGGAGTCGGGTCCTCGATTTTTATGGCCAGCCGGCCTACTGGGAAAAGCCGACGGTTTCGGTAAGTATCATCATTCCCTTTCGGCGCCGGACAAAACCCTTCGGCGATGCCTGGCGGCTTGCCTTCGCCAGGATTACGAACACTATGAAATCATCCTTTTGCCAGACGCGGATGCACCTGAATTGGGTGAAATTGCCAGAAACCACCGGGTGTCGGTGATCCCCACAGGCCCTGTCAATCCTTCGGTAAAGCGCAACATCGGCGCGGCCCGGGCTACGGGGCGGATTCTGGCGTTTCTGGACGACGATGCCTTTCCGGAGACCGACTGGCTTGCCAGTGCGGCAAAGAATTTTGCGGATGAAACAGTGGCCGCAGTGGGCGGGCCGGCGGTTACTCCCGTGGGCAGTCCCTTGACGGAACGGGCCGGTGGAAATGTCTATGCCTCCCGGGTGGTTTCCGGCGCATACCGATACCGCTATGTGCCCCACCGGTTCCAGGATGTGGACGATTACCCTTCCTGCAACCTTTTCGTATCCAGAAAGGTCTTTTTCCAGGTGGGTGGTTTTTCCTCCCAACACTGGCCGGGGGAAGACACCCTGCTATGCCGGGCGATCGTCCTCGATACCGGCAAACGGATCGTTTATGACCCCCATGTGGTGGTGGAACACCAACGACGGCCCCTTTTTCAAAAGCACCTGGCCCAGGTCGCGCGGTATGCCCTCCATCGGGGGTACTTCGTAAAGCGGTGGCCGGAAAATTCCCTTCGGGTTGCCTATTTTGTCCCCTCTCTGTGGGTGCTGTTCTGTCTGTCTGGCGCTCTGGTCTGGCAGGTTCCCTATGCCAGGGAAGGGTATCTTACCGTTGTCGGGCTGTATCTGCTGCTGATTGCCATTTTTTCCGTTCACCTGCTACGCCCCCTGGAAACGCTGCTAACCATCCTGGGGAGTATTGCGACCCATGTCGTATATGGAAGCTTCTTTTTGAAGGGATTGCTGATTCCCACTCTTTCAACTCACAAGCCGATATCAGAGACTATGTTCCGTGGGGTCGCGGAAGGACAGTCGGGAGGCAGTTCCACGGTAGGTCTGGTTACAAAACGCTTTGGAAAAATGCCTGAGGAGTAATGAAGGTTTCCATCTCATATCCGCCACTTGTTTCCGGCAAGGGAACGCCGCTGCTTTCCCAAAACAGGCAGTTCCAGTGGTTCTCCCAGCCGACCTATATCTATCCGGTTCTTCCGGCGTATGCCGCCACGCTGTTAAAAAAAGAGGGCCATTCGATCATCTGGGATGACGGTATCGCCGAAGGCCTTCCGTTCGAAGCTTGGCTGGCACGCCTCAAGACGATGCGTCCGGATCTCATTGCCATGGAGTCCAAGACACCGGTCATCGAAGCTCACTGGCAGATTATCCGGCAGTTGAAGAATGAGCTGGCCTGGAACCCCATTATTGCGCTGTTCGGTGACCATGTGACGGCCCTGCCACGGGAGTCCATGGAGAACAGTCCCGTGGATTTCGTTCTGACGGGGGGGGATTATGACTTCCTGCTTTCAGAGCTTTGCCAATATCTGGAGTGTTCTGAGCCCCGGAAGGTCCCTGAAGGTCTCTGGTATCGGCGGAATGGCGAAATCTGTAATTCGGGACCGGCATCCCTGAGCCACGATCTGAATACGCTTCCGATGATTGACCGTGACCTGACCCGATGGGAGCTGTATTCCCGCAAAAACGGTAACTTCAAATACTTCCCCGGCACCTATACCATGGCCGGCCGGGACTGCTGGTGGGGAAAATGCACTTTTTGCAGCTGGGCGGCCCTCTATCCCGGCAGCACCTACCGGACGGTGTCGGTGGCGCGGCACCTGGAAGAGGTTGGGCAGCTTATCAGCAATTACGGGATTAAGGAGATTTTTGACGACAGCGGATGTTTCCCCAAAGGCCGATGGCTAACGGATTTCTGCGAAGGGATCTTGGCGCGGGGGTATCACAAACGGGCCTTTTTCGGCTGTAATATGCGTGTGGGGGCTTTGCGTGAAAGCGAGTTTCACCTGATGAAGCGAGCCAACTTCAGGTTTATTCTCATCGGGATCGAATCGGTGATCCAGAGTACCTTGGACCGACTCAACAAGGGGGTCGTCGTATCCCAGATCGGTGAAACTCTTGCCGCCGCCCGCCGGGCAGGGCTTTCTCCCCACATCACCCTGATGATGGGATACCCCTGGGAGACGCGGGCGGATGCCGAGGCCACTGTCTCTTATGTCAAGGAGCTGTTCCGTCGGGGATTCATCGAGACCCTCCAGGCAACCATCGTGGTGCCCTATCCAGGAACCGGACTTTTTGATTTGGCCCGGCAGAACGGGTGGCTATTGCCGCGGGTGTGGGCGGACTATGATATGCGCCAGTCGGTCTGGAAGAGCGAGGTGACTCAAATGGATGTGCTGGCGATTACCCGAAGTCTTTATAAATCCGCGCTTTCTCCGAAATTTATTATTCGGAAGATTCTCAACGTCCGAAACATTAACGATTTGCGTTTTTTAATGAATGCGGCCAAAAAGTTGATCGGCCACGTCTGGGATTTCAGACGGCACGCGGCGTCCTGAAGAAGAAAGGAGATTCAACCATGGTAGTGATAGGACAAATGATGGTAAGGGGAGAGGGGAGCACGTTGAACCGTAAAAACGTGCGCCAAATCTGCGGCAAACCCATGATCTACTGGACCCTGAAACATGCCCTGGACGCCGGCTTCATGGATGATGTCTTCGTATTTACCGAAGATGAGGAGGTTGCTCAGGTGACGGAATCCCTGGGGTGTTCCGTTGTGGAGAGACCCAAGGAAATGCTTTACTACAATGGGGGCTTTTCGACCCCTTCGGAATGGGGAGAACTGCTGAAATGCAAAATCGAGGAAAAGATTAAAGCGCCCGCGGATATAATTGTAGGGCTGAACTGCAATGTATGCCTCATCAAGGGGGAGACCCTCCGGCGGATGTACGTTAAGCTGATGGAAGATGAACTTGCAGGGGCTATTTATCCTGTGGTTGAAGTTGAACCACACCTTTACATGGAAAACCCTGTTACCAGATATTTATTTCCTGTCTGGGATGATCCCGGATTAGACAGACAAAAATTTCCGAAATTGTTCCGCAAAATAGGTGTCCCGATTTCGCACCGGCCTCGCATACGAAAGGGGCATTGTGCACGGCATCTCTATCACGAAATTCCATTTGAGGAGAGCCTTGATGTTCATTGTGAAGAAGACCTGTTTCTGGCTGAAACCTTTTTATCACGTCAGATGGAGATAGATAAATCCGCTGGAATTGTTGTATGAAGCCTATTGTATCCGTGGTCGTGGCTGTACGCAACGGCGAACAGTTCATTGAGAGAACTCTTACTTCCATCGCTCTTCAGACTTATTCCCATACGGAAATCATTGTAGTGGACAACCACTCCACTGACCGAACCCGTGAAATTGCATCTCGTTTTACCGACAACATCTTTATCCGAGGCCCAGAACGTTCTGCACAACGAAATTATGGTATAATCGACGTTGCTCATGGAGAATATGCACTCTACATTGATGCGGATATGATTTTGACGCAGGATCTGCTTCAATCTTGCATATGGTGCATGGAAGCCAACGCTTATGTTGGCCTTCATATTCCGGAGATTATTCTTGCCCAAGGGTATTGGGGGGCAGTCCGACGTTTTGAACGTACGTTCTACACCGGATCGTTGATTGATGGAGCAAGGTTTTTTAAACGATCGGTATTCAAATCAATTGGCGGATTCGACGAAAAGCTCACTGGTCCTGAAGACTGGGATTTGGATAAACGACTTAGCCAAGTTGGAAAAATCGGGCTATTGAGAATCAATTCAAAGATAGATGAGGCGAATTCATCATGGCCAATCACTTCATATGTAAAACGCTTCGGAGCCAATCCTTGCTTTGAAGCGCCTGTACTGTACCACGATGAAACTGGATTTAATATTAAAGATTATGGAAAGAAAAAAAACTACTATGCATCCGGATTGCTTAAATATCGACTAAAATGGGGAGCAGGTGATCCTGCTATAAAAAAGCAACTTGGCCCCTATTATCGATTATTCGGCGTATTTATTGAGCATGGAAAATGGAGACGGCTTTTTTTCCACCCCTTATTGATGATTGGTTTATTCATTTTGCGGTTTTTGGTTGGCTACAATTATTTCTTGGAAAGAATTAAACGGAAGGTAAGGTTCGTTGGTTAAAAAAATGACTAATACACTTATGGCTTTTCTATCCGGTTTAACAGGGGTTTTTTTTTCTCCTTACTGGATTGTAAAAGGCTGGACTAATTTTTTTTTCAGGATATACTCACAAGACGGAAGGATTATAAGCTTTACAAGAAAGAATTCTATCAATGACCATACTGGGATGAACACCATTCAAAACTGGATGTTAAAATACGGATACTGGGGAGTTAATTTTGAAAATAACGGTAGGCCATTACATCTTTCATATCCACCCTTAACTTATTATTTGATTCGATTTTTAGGTTTGAGATACATGTTTATTGTCGGTCAGTTTCTTTTTGTAATCATTGCTGGTTATATGCTAATTGCTAACCATCCTGCATTTTTGATGATACTGCCAGTAGTTTTTTGTAGCCCATTTTATAAAAACCATGTTATTGTCTGCGGTCGCTATGATTTTATAGGCTTTTGTTTTTATATGATTATGATGATATTCTTTTCAGTCCATTCAATGGTTCTGGGAAGCCTTATGGTAATCCCTATGAGCCTTATTCATCCAACTTTGGCTTTACTTGGCTGGATCACAATAGCAATAAAACTTCTATTCGATCATGTTACCAAGGATATATTTATCGGAGTATTGTTTTTGCACGCTATCATGGTTTTTTTTTGGCTGTACCCGTTTATGCTGAGCTTTAACCTCACCGCACATCATAAACATTCATGGAGTCCTCCTGGATATTCAGATAAAACACGATCAAACTTAATCATAATAAAGAAAACTCTTCCATACTTTATTTTTGTTATATATTTTTATTTTACTTATAAAGATTTTGAATATCTTATGATGCTGTCAGTACCGATAATTTTTGAGATAAGTGAATATTTTAAGCGAAGCTTAATGAACAGGTTTTCAGTGGATTTATTAAAAGCTATTATCGGACTATTTTGTATCTGCGCATTCCCTTCACCTACTGTCATAGGGTTATATATTTTTTTTCTATATTTCTATGCTTCTCCGAGTAGCAGGAATGGATTCGATTTAGATGTAATTTTTCTTAAAGATGCTGATCTCTTCAGGATTATTGAATTTTTCGGCCCAATATCAAACAAAAAAACATTGATTGTCTCGTTCGTAGATGATGGCGAAAAATGGAGACAGGAAGGAAAGATTGTTGATATTTGTAATATGATAAATTCGTATCGAGACACTCCATCATTTATTAATTGGTTTCATACTTTAAATGGAAATGATGTCAAAACAGATGAAATATTGGATTATGCTAAATATATGGGTTCTGAATATTTCATTTTTACTAAAAAACCACCATTCTCCATCAATTTTGCCGATTTCGTCAGTACAATTACCCTTCCAAATATTGGTGATGTACCTTCCTGCACTTTGAAACTTTATAAAATTAAGGATTCAAAGAGCATTATTGAACCTTCTTGCGAATATACAATAAGCAGGAATATAATTTCATTAATTGTAGAAAAAGGCGTCCAGTATACAGTTAAATTCATGGGGTGCAGAGGGTGGCGAGGCATCATAGACGATGTCCCAGTAAGGCTAAAAGGAGATAGAAACACTATACGTTTTGTTGCTCCGAAAAGTGGGAGAATTAAATTGAAATTTAGCTATTTAGGATATTTTTCTATTATATGGGGTGGGGGATAGATCCATCACAAATATTGAACAAGATTCAGGATATAACTCGTCAAAGATGTTGACTCCATGCACCTTGGCAATGGTAATGGAAATAAATGAATAGATGTTGCCGATCAAATCGAGCAGTGAATTGACCTATATTCCATTTTAACATGACACTAATGATTGATAATTAAAGAAACATGATTTGTAATAGATATGGTTTTTAAAGCAAAAAGAAATAAGAAATTATTGCTGATAACTCCATTTTTTCATCCTAATGTTGGGGGGGTTGAAACTCGTCTTCTCGATTTGGTGAATACTCTGGTAAATGATCGATACAGAGTTGTTGTTATTACCTATCAGCCATTAACTACAATGGTAAAAGGACCTATTTATGAAAAAAAGGAAAACATTGCCATTTTTAGAATTCCATGGTGGGGAAATGATCTTTTTCATCGTCTTCTTCTTCATCCTTTTTTTGAAATAATATACATTGTTCCGGGTCTTCTATTAGCTAGTATACTATATCTATTCTTTAAGCATCGGAGCATTGACACAGTCCATACACCAGGACTCAATGCCGCCATTGTGGGACGGGTAATTAGTTTTATATTCAGAAAACGCTGGGTGGTATCGACACATACCATTTACGAAATGGATGTCAGGAGTGTTTTTGCTCGGGCTTGTCGGTTTCTATTATCTGCCTCCCATTCTATAGTAGCACTTTCCGATCCATCCAAAGATGAACTTATCAAGATTGGATTAGAAAAAGAAAAGATTCACGTCGAACTTACGTGGATAGATCACGAAAGATTTATTCCGCTCGATAAAGAAAATTGCAGGAAAAAACTTAGCCTGGGTAAAGGCTTTTGCCTTTTGTTTGTTGGACGCTTGCTACCAGAAAAAGGTGTAGATATATTACTTGAGCTGGCAGAGATGTTACCTCAAATGACCTTCCTTATAATTGGTGTCGGTCCAGAAGAAACAAAAGTGCGCAAGGCTGAGTCTAAATTGACTAACATACGATTTTTCGGTTTTATAGAACAAAATTTATTGCCTTTGTATTACAGCGCTTCGGATTTGTTATTGCTTCCTTCTCGGTATCGTGAAGGGCTTGGAAGAGTTGTTATAGAGGGGCTTTCATGCGGTCTTCCTGCTGTAATCAATGAAACTGCTGCGATCGCTCCATTAGTTGAGGAGGCGGTGTATCGTGTTCAAGCAACTCCAGATGCAATGGCTAAACTTATTCTAAAAGTCGCCACGTCCAATGAAGAATTAAACGAAAAGCATGCTGTAGCACCAAAGTTGGCAAGAAAGCTGTTTGGTCCCAATAATGTACATGGATTATATAAGGCTTATGGGTGGGTAAACTGATATGTGTGGTATCGCAGGCTTTATTACAAATGAAAGTTTTAATCACACGACAGTGATTCAGCAAATGCTTGAGCGAATGCGCCATCGAGGGCCGGATGCCAGTGGAATATATTCAGATATTGACAACAGAGTGTATCTGGGTCACAGACGATTATCTATCCTTGATCTTTCAGATGCCGGCAATCAGCCCATACCTAACGAGAATAAAACAATATATGCTGTTGTGAATGGTGAAATATATAATTATCGAGATTTACGTTGTGAGTTGTTAAAAAAAGGACATGTTTTTAAATCAAAATCAGATTCTGAAGTGATTGTACATGGTTATGAAGAATGGAAAGAAGAAGTATTTTTAAAACTGGAAGGAATTTTTGCACTTGCAATCTGGAATAATAGTCTAAAACAATTGATACTTTGCAGAGACCCCCTCGGGGTCAAACCACTTGTATATATCAATAATGAATCAGGAATTTACTTCAGTTCTGAATCGAAGGTCTTTCATTGTCTTCCAGAAAATGTTTTTCAAAGAAAATTCGATTTGGATTCAGTTGAGCAGCTCGTTTGTTTTCAATACATTTATGAGCCCCATAAGACGGCATATTCAGATGTAATGCGGCTACTACCAGGAACCTTTCTTGTATTTGAACAGGGAAGGAAAACCATTAAACGGTTCTGGAACCTAAGCCCATCACAAACAATGGGAGTCAAATCTATAGATGATGCTGTAGAACGCGTTAACGAAGTCCTTTCTAATGCTGTCCAATCGCAGCTTGTTTCTGATGTCCCTACAGGAGTTCTTTTGTCTGGGGGCCTTGATTCATCAGTAATTACGGCGATTGCTCAACGGGCGAAAACGGAACCCTTACTTACTTTTACCGCAGGTTTTGAACATGCCTTGGATGAACGACCCTTTGCCAGACGCGTTGCTGAGTACGTCGGTACTATTCACCATGAAGTATTTATTGATCCCAGTGAGATAAATTATAAATTACCTGAGCTTGTTCCTTTACTGGATGATCTAACCAGTCTTGATGGCGGTATGTTCACTATTCAGTTAATCTGTGAAAAAGTCCGCGAATTCGGAATTAAAGTTCTGCTTGTTGGAGAGGGTGCGGATGAAGTCTTCGGGGGATACTCATGGTTTGGTCTAAGCCAATGGCCATTTTCATGGGTAAGTAGCATCTTTCGATCTTTTCTTTTTTATTATTGTATATCTAGGATGCTGCCATGCCAGATGAACTATAAACATTATTTGGCCGTTGCAAGAACCATGAAGAATTTTAAAGAGAAAGATATTTTTAGGGCAATATCACAGTTTGAGTTAACAAGGCAACTACCTAATCACTTTCTGATGAAAGTGGACCATGGCTCAATGGCGCAGGGAATCGAAGCCAGAGTCCCTTTTTTGGACAAATCTGTGGTTGAAACAGTTTTTTCACTTCCAAGCCAAGTTAAACTCCAGGGACGCTGTTTTTCATTTTCAAAAACAAACGAAAAGTACGTTCTAAAGGAAATTGCAAAAAAGATTTTACCGAAAGATATTGTTCAAAGAAAGAAAAGGGGCTTTTCCATTCCCATGCCAGAGGTATTAAAATCAAACTTCAAGATGCTTCAGGATATTCTTGGCTCTAAAGATTCTATTGCGAGGAGCTTATACAGTGCAGAGGAAGTTGAAAAACTATTTAACTTCAAAAACACTATGTACTCACCAATCGACAAACATAAGGAGTTTTTGTGTTGGCGATTATTCCTTATCGAACTCTGGCGCAAACACTACGGTGTTGCTTTATGAAAAACTATTACGAGAATTATTGGCTCGGAACCCTTGACAAAGAAAACACACTATTTGCAGATCCACCGTATTGGCCGGAAAAAGAATCAAATAGAATTCTTGATGCCATGAAAGGAAGAATTGAAGGCCGAGTTTTAGACATAGGTTGTGGTGACGGTTGTTTTGGCAGAAAGCTTCTCGAAAGACAAAAAGGGCTGGAACTTCATGGCGTCGATATAGCTGAAACAGCAATTCGAAAGGCACATAAAGTTGCGAACGCAAAGATGCGGTTGGCCGTTTGTGATGTTGTTAGCTTACCCTATCAAAACAACTCTTTTGATTGTGTTCTTATGCTCGAGGTTATTGAACATGTTTTTGATATTATTAACTTTTTGTCCGAAATTTACAGAGTTCTAAAAAAGGATGGTGTCCTTTTTATAACAACAACCGATTTCAATTTCTTGAAAAAGGTTATAATAAGTTGCTTCTTTTTTGATCGCTATTTTTATCCAACAAACCCTCATATTCGTTTTTTTACAAGAAAAAACTTGCGTAGTGTTCTGATTAAATGTGGATTTGAAGTTATACATCAGCAGTGGAATGGAGACTATTTTCGTTTAATGCCCATGGGGCAAATTATGGTAGGAAAAAAGATTACACATAAAATTTAAAAGGCTCATCGCGGATTAGTGTGAAAACCAAACCCGTGATTTTAATTTTTACTGTAAAATCAATGGGAAAAAATATCTATGACTTTGATCATGGAGAAAAATTACACTAATCCGCGATGAGCCAATTTAAATAATAACCTATCAATCATAATGAAGATTTATTGTAAGCATTCACTGAATATCGCATCTGCTTTACTTCCTGGAATTTGAAGTAGCATAACCAATAGGTATTCATGGCTGGTTCTGACATCTTCGATACCCTATAAATGCTTTCGGTTTCAGCAGTTGTAACTGACTATTCATTAATGATCTATTTAATGCCTTCCGCTTTAGGGAGGTCTTTAACTGATAGAGTTGAAAATGGCGAAGATTTTATTTGTACATCCAGCAGGAATATTTGAGAAGTCTGAGATAAGATTAAATCCATCATATCCACCTTTAGGCATAGCTATCTGGCTTCATTTCTTTTAGCAAATAAGCACTCTGTTCGAATTCTTGACATACTTGGTGAAGGATATAATATAACAATACAACATGGAAAAAACTTTCGGGTTGGACTGCCTTTTAAAGATATTCAACGATATCTTGGCGGATATCAACCTGATATAATTGGCATAACAAACTCTTTTACTAAAAATAGTGAGGAAGCACATATTACGCTAAAAAAAATGCGGAGTTTGTTCCCCGAATCTTTTTTTATAATGGGAGGGGCGCATTGCTCTGTATTGCCCGGAGGAGTCATAAATGATCCTCTTCTTGATGCTGTTTGCATTGGCGAAGGAGAAATGACAATGTTGGAAATCGCTAACGCATTCGATCATAATGGCTCAAGGGCAAAAATGTATGAGAGTCTGAAATATATACCTGGTATCGCGTTCAAAAAAGATGAAACAACAATTTTTACGAAAAAACGAAAACTTTTAAAAGATGCGGACACAATTCCCTTCCCAGCCAGACAGTTGTTACCGATGGAAAATTATTTTGTTGGTCAAGATAAGAACCCTTTCTACTATCGCCATCCAATAACGACAATTGTAACCTCGAGAGGGTGTCCAAACAATTGCATGTACTGTTCGGTAAAAAGCGTATGGGGGCGTAGTTGGAGGGGACGTTCAGCAGAATCTGTAGTTGATGAAATAGTTGAACTGCAACAGAAATACGGCGTAAGAGAAGTTGCAATATTAGATGATTCGATGTCGTGCAATCTTACAAGACTAAAAAACATTTGCCATGAGATAATTAATCGTAATATAAATATTAAATGGTGTACGCCCAATGGCATCGCCATCTGGCTTCTTGATGAAGAAAGTATCGAACTTATGAAGAAGGCAGGGTGCTATCGTCTAACATTCGGATTAGAAAGCGGTGACAGCGAAACCTCAAAAATCATAAAAAAGAAATATGACAAAGCAAAGGCAATACACCTAATAAAATATGCTAATAAAATAGGGATTTGGACTATTGGTACCTTTATCATTGGGTTTCCATGGGAAAAGCGATCCTCTATTGAGAATACTTTCCGATACGCTATGAATTCTCACGTAGATCTAGCAGTATTTTATTCTGCCTATCCTTTTCCTGGGACTGAACTTCATACATATTTTCGCGATAAAGGCCTGTCCCTGCCACTGGATTCGTCTGTTACAACTGGTGGGATTGATACTTTGTACATGACAGGAGTTGAAATTGCCCGACTACGAAACTCATTTATAAGAAAAGTAGCTCGAAATCGCATACTGCATTTTTATAGGATCTTTTATAAGATACATTCTTTAGAGGATATTAAATTTGTCTGTCGAATCGCAAAAAAAGGACTGGAAATTGTTCTTAAACCGCACAAAAAAAATGAATCAACTTCGGGCGTCTTAAAGGACTAAGGTCCGTTTCTTAAAAAGTTATCAAAAGGTAAAAAAAAAAGCCCATCCATTCAAGATTATAAATATTTAATCCGATTTGCCATTAACAGATTTGAAATTTCAGTTGGAAAATAGTTAATTGTATCAAGGGTAAACCCCCGGCTTTGCCGGGGGACTCCCAAAGTTTGACATTTCCGGGAATGTGAGAAAGCCTCCCGTCGTGTGAACCGCTCAAAGTTCGGCAGACAGGAGGCTTTCATGAGTGATGTACAATCATTAAACCATTCCAAGTGGGAATGCAAATACCACATAACCTGGATACCCAAATGCCGGAGAAAGAGCCTTTATGGCGAACTCCGAAAGTATCTGGGCAAGGTATTCCGAGAGCTCGCCCGGCAGAAAGAATGTGAGATCCTTGAGGGGCATTTGATGGAAGACCATGTTCACATGCTCGTATCGATCCCACCCAAACACGCGGTATCGCAAGTCATTGGATACTTGAAAGGTAAAAGTGCGATCTATATTGCCAGAGTCTACATGGGGCAAAAGAGAAACTACAAAGGGCAGCACTTCTGGGCCAGGGGATACCATGTATCAACGGTCGGCAGGGATGAGGAAACAATCCGGAAATATATTAGAGAGCAGGAACAGGAAGACCGAAGGCTCGATCAGCTTCAGATGTTTGGTTAAAGCGACGCCACCTTTAGGTGGCTAATGAACTTGACCGCTTTGAGCGGTTCACGTGTCAAGCCTCCAGCTTTGCTGGAGGTCATGACTATTGCGCCAGTTTTCGTAACATCACATCGCGATCCACCCGAACAAAGATCAAATGATGACTGGTGTCAGAGTTAACCATATATGGATAGATAAATGGCACCTGTCTACGTTTGCATTCTCCTCTTTTATCTCTGATAAATGATTTATCCTAACTCTGGCACTAAGCCACCACTTTTAGTGATAGAAGCAGATAGGTTCTACCGATCCGGCGAGAAATAAAATAGGTTCTTCCTCCGGGAAAGTCCCCCCATAGGGCATGAAGGAGGAAGAACCTATGCATGATTGGCAAAGCTTATCGCACGTTCGTTGGGATTGTAAATACCATTTGATGATCGCACCAAAGTAATCGCAAGAGAAAGCTGTATGGCAAATTCAAACGCTTGGTTGACGAAATAATGAAAGACCTGTGCAGGCACAGCGGGGTCGCGAATTCTTAGAAGCGAACTTAAGGTCCGATCACGTACACATATGTGCCTGAGTGTTCCGCCGAAATATAGCCTTGCAAACACCATCGGGTTTCTGAAGGGAAAAAGCGCCGTTCGAATCAATCGACATATGCATCGCAAAGGGCAGGCGACACCAAAGCAGTTTTGGTTCCGTGGGTATTGTTTGAGCACAGTTGGTCTTGATGAAGCAACCATAAGAAACTATATCCGCTATCAAGAAGCTTTTGAGAAACAACAAATGGAACTGGACTTTGAATAGGTAATTGAAACCAAGCCTCAACGGGGCTTTCCCGACGTCAACGCCCCTTTGAGGGGACATCCTGATATACCACCTGCTATGCAGGTGGCTAACATCATTTGTAAATGATGTTAGCCAATAGGTGAAAAAGCAGAAAACAAAGATGAATAAAAACTTTGAAAAAAACTGATATGGACTGAATATGCAATGTAATATTTGTAATGGACTAATGGGTGCGAATGTATGCACAAATCGTATTTTTGGCGATTCCAGATATATCTTCAGATGTGATCATTGCGATAATTTTCAGATGGTTCCAGTACCCTCTAAGTCTGTATTGGATGAATATTATCGTAATACTTATTACAGCATTGGATACTCGAATTCATTTTTCTCACCTATGTCGATAATGAAAAAATGTTTATGCGAATATGCGTGCTGCAAGTCAGTACGCCTTTATTAAAAAAAATACAAACCTATCTCAGGGTTCTTTGGTTGTTGAGTTGGGTTGTTCAAGTGGGAATTTGTTGTCGATTTTTAGAAGAAACGATTATCGAGTTATCGGCGTAGAGCTAGACAATTATAAAGTTCAAAATGCTATACGTTATAGCGGACTGGAAGTATTACAATGTTCGGTTGAAGACGCCCTTGATATGTTAGATGAGAAAGTTGATTTATTTATTTTCTCTCATGTATTAGAGCATATCTTGGAACCAAAAACTATTCTTAAAAAATGTAATGATTTGCTTGTAAGAGGAGGCTATGTTTATATCGAGTTTCCAAATAGCTATCTTGGCAAGCCAACCGGTAAAGCATGGGATGAGTTTAAAACCATTCTGCTTGAATCTGAACATATCAACAATTTTTCAACCAAAAGTATATCTTATCTTTTATCATCCTGTGGTTTTGATGTGCCAGTTAAATATGTTTTTCTATCACAGAAAACAGCTCCGATATTAAAAAAGGCTGGTATTGACATAAAAGTAGACCATATTTTAAAAAAGAAAAAAGATAGAATTAAGATGTACATTTACCTACTCATCAACACTTTGTATCTGGCCTTTCTTTATACTAATGGTATCGATACGATTGAGAAGAAAGAGAGAAATAAACGATGGGCAGGTACAAATGAATGGTTAAGAATTATTGCCATCAAGGAGAGGGATTGTGAATAATTGTGATGTGTTGTTGATAAATTGTCCAATTACATTTGAATTTCATCTTAATGTATTGGGAGACCAACGATACTGGCCTCCACTTGGGTTGATGTACCTTGCCGCTATGTTAGAACGAAAAAATGTTAAAGTAAAAATCATAGATCCTGCTATTGAAAAGATGGTTCTCTCAGAGATCATTCAGACCATAGATAGCGCAAAGCCGACAGTTGTTGGCTTATCTTCATTGACCTCTTCATTGCGGACATGTGTTCAAATAGCAAAAGCTATACGGGCGCGATACGGCCATTCCATTAAAATTTGTATAGGAGGGTCCCATATAAGTGCAGATCCAGATTTTTATAATAGATTTCAACTTTTTGATGTTGCTATAACAGGAGAAGCAGAAATAACATTTACCGATGTCGCAGTGCGGTTTTTACAGGGAGAAAAAATTTTTGGAATTATTAAGGGTGAAACAATCAAACAATTGGATGAAATTCCGTTTCCAGCCCGCCACCTAGTGAATTTGGAAAAGTATCAATGTTTCTTGGAAAAAGAGATGGGTATCATTACTTCCAGAGGGTGCCCTTTTAAGTGCAATTTTTGCTCAAGACCAGCAGTGAGTAAACGTTACCGGATGCGCTCAAGCGATAATATTGTTGATGAAATGGAGATTTGGTATCGGAAAGGTTGGAAAAATTTTTATTTCCTTGACGATATACTCACTATGAATAGAAAGCATGTAATGAATTTGTGCGATGAGATTATTCATCGCGGGTTAAATGTCAAGTGGGGAAGCAATACTCGTGCCGATTGTGTTGATGGAGAGCTTGTTAAAAAAATGGCAGCGGCAGGATGCAGAGCGATGCTTTATGGAGTGGAATCGGGAAATACCCGGATACGGAATGAAGTAATTGGAAAAGGTGTCTCTGAGAAGAAGATACTAGAGGCTATTAGAATTACAAATAAAAATAATATTGTTTCAGGTATGTTTCTCATGATGGGATTTCCGACGGAAGGAAAGAAAGAGCTTAAAGATACAATAAAATTTGCGTCTAAGGCTGATCCATCAGTCATTGGCGTTCACCTGACAAAACCGATGCCTGGGGCTAAAATATATTATCAGGCTATAAAAGAAGGAGTTATTCCCGATAATACGATAGATCTCTATGCTCAGGGTGAAATGGGTGAAGGATTTGTTGAAAACTGGCCGGTATATATTCCTAAGGGGATGACAAAAAAAAAGTTAGAACAATATAAGAAAATTGCAATTTTGCTTTTTTATTTCAGACCCAGATGGCTTTTTAAAAATGCAGGAAGATATATGAAAAATAAAAACCTGTTTTGGTTTGATTTTAATAAGGCAATATCAATCTTCCTTAGGGGACAATCAAGGGAATCCATGTCATGAGAGTTACATTTGTTGCCGAAGCATATGAAAGCCTTGGGATTGAGTATTTATCCAGTTCATTAAAAAACGCAGGTCACTTTGTATCATTGGTATATGACCCCAAGCTGTTTTACGACGCCTTTTGCAGAATATCATGGATAAACAAGAAATATTTCTCAGAAAACACATTAATCGATAGAATAGCAGCAACTGCACCAGATATCGTGGCATTTTCAGTGATGAGTGAGACGTTCAATTGGAGCCGCGATATTGCAGCCAAAGTTAAAGATCGGCTCAACACTCCAATAATTTTTGGAGGTATACATGCAACTACTTGCCCGGAGCAAGTACTTGAGGAAGAATGCATCGATATAGTTTGCATTGGCGAAGGAGAGGCAGCTTTCGTCGAGCTTGCTAATCGATTCGATCGCTTGCATCGTATTAATTTACAGGGAATAAAGAATCTTTTCTTTAAATCCAACAGTGAAATTATCCGTAATCCAGCGGGGTTTATACTTGATGACCTGGATAAACTTGCGAATCCTGATAAGCAATTATTTATCCATGAGGCGCCACATATGGCAAAGCGATACTACATTATGACTTCTAGGGGATGTCCGTATACCTGCAGTTTTTGCTATAATAGCACATTGGAAGATAAGAAGAAATATATACGAAAACGCAGTGTAGCAAACGTTATTGGAGAGTTGAAGTGGGCATTAAAGAGTGGGATTCGATATTCTTATGTAATTTTTGGAGATGATACGTTTATTCAAAACAAGAAATGGCTATCTGATTTTCTTGAAGTGTATAGAATTGAAATTAATAAACCATTTGTCTGCGCCGTCCATCCGAGGCAGCTTGATAGAGATACTTTGAATCTCCTTAAAATATCTGGCTGCACTGACATTGAGATTGGAATTCAAACCCTCAATCAAAGTATTCGCAGTAATGTTCTGAATCGTCCGGAATCGAATGAAGAAATAATGAGAGCAATGAAGTTGGTCAAAGAAAGCGGGATTAGACTGATAGTTGACCATATAGGTGGCCTTCCGGGAGAATCAATTGAAGATTATGAAAAGGCAGTAGTTGAATATAAAAGGTACCGGCCTAACTTTATAGCCTTTTTCTGGTTGGCGTTTTATCCAAAAACGAAAATTTTGAAAAATTGTTGCAAGTCGAATATTTTATCAGAAAATGCACTTGAAGGCATATATAGAGGAAAAGGAATAGATGGGAAAGGCGGATATAACATTGTCCGAATGGAATATGTCGGGTTCGAATTTATATTTGCTTTAATACCCATTTTGCCAGATTTTATATTACGTATTATTATAAAGCATAAACTCTACAGGCTTATTAAAAAGAGAATGGTTGGAATGATGGTAATATTTCCTCGATTAATACGAAGCATTATTGATTTAAATTTTAACCCTTTTTTTAGACACATAAGTCGATACGCTGATTTTTTTTATTATATGCACATTAACACTAAAAGAAAAGATAAAATATTATAAGGGCAGCTAACATTTTCTAATATAACTAATTTTAAGTAGAAGCCAATTTAATTTTAATGATTTGTACTTATTGAAATCACTGTGCACCGGTATAAGGGTAGAATATGTATATACTTGGAATATGTGAAGGTCATGGTGCTTCTGCGGCATTGTTAAAAGACGGTAAGATTATTCGTTGTGTCAACGAAGAACGCCTAAACAGAATTAAAGGGTTTGAAGGTTTTCCATGGCTCTCCGTAAAGTACCTAATAAAATCAGAGGGAATATCAACTATAGATATTGATAAAATAATATTGCCGAGTCTACATCCCTTTTCTTTTATTCTGGACGAAAAAAACAGAAATGGAGGACCCACCTTTAGCAACATAGTATTTAACACATTATTAAGTGACAATCTATATTGGACAACAGCAAAAATCGGCTATAAATTCCCTTTGTTCGAAAAATATTTATTAACATTAAGAAATTTGGTCAATGAAAAAATCGTTCAAGGCAGAATGTTCAGACGTCGTTGTGTTTCATTGGCAAAACAAATTGGAATTGAAGTTTCGAAAATATCCTCCGTATCACACCAATTATCCCATGCACTTGCTGGTATTCATGCATATCCCGATCTGATGCGTGATAAATTACTTGTTATGACAAGTGATGGTATGGGTAATCACAACTGCAGCACAGTTTATGTGGTTGATAATAATGAAATAACAACCATTTCTCAAACTCCTAATTTCAATTCACTTGCGTTTATTTACGGAATGGTAACAAAATACCTCGGAATGAAGTTCATGGAACACGAGTACAAAGTGATGGGGCTGTCACCATATGCTGATGAAGTTGGTGTTGATAAAGCTTATGAGATAATGAAAGACTTGATTCAAGTTACTGATGATTTGCGTTTTCAGGCCACAAACAGCACCCGCGTAGTTTACTATTTCCTTGAAGATAAACTGAGAGAATTTCGCTTTGACTGGATTGCCGGTGCAGCCCAGAAGCTTGTCGAAGACTTGGTTGTCAATTGGGTTAAAAGAGCAGTGGCCAAGACTGGGATTCAAAATATTGTCCTTGGAGGAGGCCTTTTTATGAATGTCAAAGCAAATATGGCTGTTTCCGAATTGCCTGAGGTAAATAAAGTGTATGCATGCCCTGCTTCGTCGGATGAATCATGTGCGATTGGAGCTGCTATTTATGGGTTTTTGTATGGCAATGATGGAAAACCGATAGGAAACGATGTTAAGCCGCTTAATAATCTATATCTTGGGCCTGAATATTCGAATTATACGATTGAAAAAACCCTTTCTGGTCACAACAGTGAATTTACATTCAAGCAATATGACAATATTGAAAAAGAAGTTGGAGCTTTGCTGGCTAAAAATAAAATCGTTGCTAGGTTTGATGGACCTATGGAATTCGGGCCAAGGGCCCTAGGAAATAGATCTATCCTTGGAAATCCATCATGGGAGGATACTGTACAGGTTATTAACCGATTAATCAAAAATAGGGATTTCTGGATGCCGTTTGCTGCATCAATTCTAAAAGAGAGAATGCATGATTACATCATTAATCCCAAAGAGATTCCAGCACCGTATATGTCTATGGCATTCATGACCAAAGAAAGGGCATGGAAAGAACTTAGAGCTAGCATACATCCATACGACAAGACTATTCGACCACAAATAGTGGATCGAACAGAGAATGAGAAGTATTACAAAGTTTTAAAAGAGTTTGAGTCTCTCACTGGAGTCGGAGGTGTATTGAACACATCTTTTAACCTTCATGGTTCCCCAATCGTATGTTCGCCTGAGGATGCAGTAGATACTTTTTTGACATCTGGCCTTGATTATATGGCCATAGGTAACTTTCTGGTGACAAAAAAATGAATGGGAATATGTCGTTAAAAAGAAGAATAGAACAAGAATTGGGACACGTTAGAGACATAACGTGTAAACATATTCAAGAAAATATTCCTGTTCGATTTGATTACGATTGTAAGCTTTACCGTGAGGGGACTATTCGGGACATTATAGAAATTGTAAACCGTTTGGGGAAAAGGAATACTCATATACTCGACTTAGGTTGCGGTTTCGGTGGGATCTCAGCTGTTTTGTCTTCATTTGGTTTCAAAGTCCAAGGAATCGATATACGTGAGACATCTGAATACTATGACCATTTTCAGATGAAACCTGAAGACTTTATTCATGTTTGGCAAGACCTTCAAAAAAATTATCCACGTCTCCAACTCTCTTTTTATAATCCTCACAGTCTTCCATTTAATAATGCAATGTTTGATGCGGTTGTTTACTATGCATCGCTTGAGCATATGCCAAAGGATAAAGCGCAGATTTCTCTTGAAGAAGCCTACAGAGTGCTTAAAGATGATGGTTTGCTTTTTATCTACCGATGCCCTAACAGCATTTCACTTTGTGAAAATCTTTCTAAAAAAATGGGTTTGCCAAGCCATGAGATTCTTTATTCAGAAACTGAATTAATGTCTCTTGTATCTCAATCTGGATTTAGGATTAGGAAACTTAATAAATCAGATTTATTGCCTGCATTTTTCCCTGTTAACATGCAAAGGCTGATAGATTGTAATGGTTTTTGGCTGCTTTCTTTTCAGAAATTTATAGAGCAGTCGAGTCTCGCTATATTTGCTCATCATTTCGGTGTGATCGCCGATAAGGGCACTGGTTCAGTTGAATAGGTAATAATTATAGATCACTATTTTGGTT
>NZ_BBCC01000011.1 GCF_001311845.1 Desulfosarcina cetonica JCM 12296
CTGGTTCAGTTTCGGATAATTCCGTAAAAAGAGCCTCAACCCAAATCTGCAACTCAGCATTACCATTCCAAAACGTTTCCTCATCAACTTTTGTCGTTGAAGGGTTAAACAAAAAATCCAAGGCTCTAATAATCGAAGATTTACCAGCATTATTAGCCCCAACGAGTGCTTGAATTGGGCCGATGTCTATTCGTACGTCTTTGCAAGAACGGTAATTCTTAATGTGAACCCATTTGAGCTTCATTTTTGGTTCCCTCGTTTGATAATTTCAGCAACGGTTGTGTATTAGCCGAAAACCCAAACTAACCAGCGGCGGTTAGACACCCACGACCTGACGGAAACTTGCTGAAAATGTTGACAACTTCAGGTTTTCAGACCGCCCCGCATTTAGCCGTCTGAGTTAAGTTTATTGTTGGCAATTTTCCTGCGCCGAGGCACATATGGAGTGCCATTTCTAAATTTTGCTAATCCCTTGCCTTCTTCAGTTATTGGAGATGACCAACTATGTTCTCTGCTTCCTTTTACCCTATGGGCACTCATGAACATTTCTTGTTTTTTTCTCCATGCTATATTGCATTTTTTCCCAAAATCAATTTCTGAAAATGAGTTTACAACCTTTAGAAAAGTCTTTATTCCGACACATCGTAAATCAAGCATTTTGGTTATTAGGTATCCAGTGCGTGGGTCCTTTTCACTCGATATAACAACCTCGAATACATCTTCCAAAGTCACGGTTTCTTTATCCCCCCAGTACCATTCACATATGCTGTTCCTTATAGTTTCCGTAAATCCAAGAGAAAAAAGAATGTCATATTTCGGCCATGACTTTTTCATGTCATCTGTTTTGGACAATTCTTTTAGAATGTTTTGTAAATTGTTTTTCTTCATATGAAATCACATCTTTGCCATCATGGATTAGACGACCGAACAGTCGCCTTATAATACGTCTCTTTAGCGGACGAAATCGTATTATTGGCCTGATGAGTCCAATAATAAATAATACCCCTTATTTCCGGTGTTATTGGCCTCATGAGGCCAATAACAAATTGATCTTTCGTAAAAAGCGGGGTATCACATGAACAAGTGTTCACTTATAGCCTTTTCAAACGAAGCACCAGCAACGGTGCGAAGGAAACGATGAACTAAGATTTTTCGACAATCGTCACTGCGGCGTACGCCAAGTACGCCTCCTTCCTTAAGGATTCGCAAGCCTTGATCTCGGGCTTTTTTACGAATTCGTCGGAAATGCAACTTTTTACGAGTTCATCAATCTTGGGCTTATCGTTATTCAGCAAAAAAATACCGAGACGAACCCATGGGAGGAAGGCAAGGAAGTGGGAAAGTTGGGATGGATCGTCAACATGAAAAAAGCGTCACTTCTTTCCCGTTTGTTTGGTTCTTTTTCTCTGTCTTTTTTTTAACGCGCTCCCGTTCAGATCTCAGTAGGCGCCCACCCAACCCATGTTTCCGCTCAGTTTCCTTGTTCTCCAACAGTATCTCTTTGAAGATTTTCGTTTTTAGTAAAGGCCTGACCCTCTAATAATTCCATCCATCTCAACGTCCGTTGGTGATAAAAGCGTGCCAAAAATTTAGAACACTTAAGCAAATATAATACCATATTCTATATTATACTCATTCCGACGAAACCATATGAATTAACAGTTGGTTAAGAATGACGATGCGCAGCGGTTCAATTCTGACTGTGAAAAGATGTTACGCTTTTTAATAAAACGGAGGGATATAGCTGTGTAGATTTTACTCGCTATGCGTTTTGGCAAATTCGGTTCTCCAGAAAGCTCCAGTGATTTTTGATTAAGCAAGTATCGCATAAACCAAATCGTCGGAGGATTAGTGTTAAGTGTAAAGTTTAAAGTGTTAAGGAAAGGAATACTGCCAATTTGTTAACCAAACGGATCCGATCCACCGCTTAATACTTAAAACTTAAAACTTAACACTATCTTGAAATGTTTTTGGACGCGTTCAAGCCCCCCATAACTTGAGCTTTGTAGATAACCGCATTGGCAAAACTGGGACAGCCATCGAAACTTTTTCATGTAGGAAAAAGTGGGCATGAAGTTCAGGTCTTGGTCGACCTGATAAAGGAAATCGCTGCAGGCAGGAACGCTACCCCGGCCCAAACTGCGTTGGCCTGGGAGGGTGCTCGGAAACCATGGATCGTTCCGATCAGTAACCGGCGATATCGTCAATTTGCCGGTCGGTAACACCGTAGTGGCGCAGAGTGTCAACGAGAGTTCAATGGAAGCCCGGATTCCTATATACCAGAACGCCCTTGAAGCGGGTAACCGGTGCAGGCTACCCTTATTTTTCCTGCTCGAAGACGCGGCTGGGATAGCGGATCAATTCCTGGACCTTGGCGTCACGGATCTTTTTGTCGTGGGCGTTTTTTTCTCAAAGGCCTGGGCCATCTTGGTCAGCAGTTCGTCGAATTTCATGGGTTTTAGCAGATAATCGAAGGCACCCTGCTTCATGCCCTCGATGCTGGTCTCCACCGAGGCATGGCCCGTCAGCAGAATCACCTCCACGCGGGGCTGGATGCGTTTGATTTCCCTTAGGGTCTCGATGCCGTCCATGCCGCCGGGCATCTTGATGTCCAAAAGCACCACATCGTAGAGTTCCTGCTTGAGGATATCGATGGCGGCCTCTCCGCTGGCGGCCCCCCTGGCGTCCAGCTTGCGTCTGTTGAGGCGATTGACGATGGTCTCCAGAAAATCGGTCTCGTCGTCCACAACCAGGATTCTGAACGGTTGCATAACGTATCTTCTCCCTATTTTTTTTCGGGTAGCACCAGCGGGAGGTGGACAACGAAGGTGGTTCCTTCACCCTCGTGGCTCTCCAGGGTGATGTGCCCCCCCAGTTTCTCGATAATGGTATAGCTGATGGAAAGTCCCAGGCCGGTTCCCTTGCCGTTCATTTTGGTGGTGAAGAACGGATCGAATATCTTTTTTTGAATCGCTTCGGGGATCCCCGGGCCGTTGTCATGGACGCTGACGGTAATGTGATCTTTTTCCAATTGGGTGGAAATATCGATCGTGCCGTTGTTGCCGATGGCGTCGATGGCATTGTTGATCAGGTTCATGAAGATCTGCTGCAGCTGCGACTGGTCGTTGGCGATGACCGGCAGGTGATCGGTGAAGTGCTTGAGGATCTCGATGTCGTTGATGCGCGCATGGTTGGACAGGATATCGATGGTCTGATCCAGCACGCGGTTGACATCCACGTCGTCCAGGTGAGGTTCCATGCGACGGGCAAAGCCCAGCATATTGTGGGTGATCTTCCTGGCCCGGTCCACATGCTCCTGGATTTTGGTGATGGATGAGAAAAACTCCTTGTAGTTCTCGCTGTTCTGAAACTCCTCTTCGTCCAGAAGGTCTTCCATCCAGCCGGCCTTTTCGCCGATGACCGCCAGCGGGTTGTTGATTTCATGGGCGATGCCGGCGGCCATTTTACCTAAAGCGGCCAACTTGTCCTGCTGCATCAGTTGGCTGTTGAGTTCGTTGATTTCCCGATCGGTTTGCTCCAGGTGGCGCACCAGGGTGTTTGAAATCATCACGATGGCGATCACGATGACCAGACAGCCGATGGCAATGATCATGATCTCCGTATTGCGGGCATTGCTCATCCAGCCATGCTCCTGACCGGCGATCTGGCTGATCACCAGCATCCACTCCCGGTTTTTGAGCCAGACACCGCCGATATAGCGGGTGTCGCCGGTTTCATCCCGTTTGGCGATGACGGTCGAGTCTTCGCCGAAGCGCTGGGTCTGAATTCCCGAATTGCCCAGAATCACGCCGTCAAATCGCGGTGTGGTCTGGAAAACACCTTCCCGATTGACGATGAAGGCGTCACCGGTGGTGCCGACCTGGGCGTTTCGGACCATCCGGTTGAAGACTTCCGAATCGATGGTGGCCCGCAGGATCCAGGGATCGTTCCCGGTGATGCCCTTGACGGCAATAATGACATGGGGCACCTGGCGGAATCCCATGAAGACGTTGCTGATGAATTTTCCCCGGCGCAAGACTTCGTCGAACCAGGGCTGTTGGTAGTAATTGAGCCCCTTGAGGTTATACGGGCCGGAATAGGCCAGTTGGTAGCCGTGCTTGTCGATCACGCCGATATCCACCAACCCCAGGTCGTCGGCGCGCTGGTTGATCTGCGTGAACAGCCGTGCGAGATTGTCCTGCTTGCTGAGCGTCTCGAAGGGCTGGGTTTCGACGATCATGGCTAAAATGGTGGTCCGTTCGCGCAGAAAAACATCCACGGCATTGCTTTGCGAGCGTGCCAGGGTGCGAATTTGGTCCTCGATGCGGTCCTTGTAGAGGTTTCCGAATTGGTAGTAGATGGCCATGCCCAGCAGGATCAGGGGACCGATGGAGACGGCCAGGGTAATGGCGATCAACTTCAAGCGCAGGTTTCGATAAAGGATTTCTTTCATTTCGGGCTCCCGCAATAAGGCTCATCCGATTCATTTTCCATCCGTCACGCCGCGATGCATCCCTTCGGGCAATCTTCGATTGGCTCCGGCAAGGTTATTTCCAGGGCAGGAAATGCCAATACCCATGGATCGTCCATAACCAGAGGATCAGCCAGGCCAGGAGGGTGATGGGCAGTCCGAAGATGACGAAATCCATGACATTTAAAAGACGTTCACCGGTTTCCGGATCCTTGCCCATGCCGAAGCAGATGGCGTTGTTGGGCGTGCCGATAACCAGGATATTGGCGAAAGCGGCGGAGAACGAGGTGACCAGCCCCACTTTCCAGACGCTGACCTCGGCCAGGCTCGCCATGGGCAGCACGATGGGGCCCAGGGCCGCCAGGGTGGCGCCGTCGCTCATGAAGTTGGTCAGGGTCCCGGCCAATAGGCTGACTCCGATCACCAGGCCATCGCCCTGGGTGAGCATGTCGGGCAGGATACTGACGAAGGCCGACGCCAGCCACAGGCGCCGCCGGTGAACTTGAGGGCCGCACCCATGGCGCAGGCGGCGGCGTAAAGCCCGACCACGTCGAAGGCCACGCCGTCTTGAACATCTTTCCAGGTGATGATGTGCAGCAGGAACATGGCCATCACCGCGTAAAGGGTGATGCCGCCCAGGCCGACATGGGCGCCGAACAGCACCCAGGCAAGCACCAGGAGCACCAGGATAACCGCCATGATCGCTTCGCGCCCGCCAAACTTGGGCATGCCCGCCATTTCAGCGCGGATCGCCTGGCTGGGATTGATCCCCTTGACCTGGAATTTGGGTTTGAGGCGCAGGTACATGTAGAGGCCGATGGCCCAGGACATGACCGGCACAAAGGGAATGCCGGCTTTCATCCACGCGAGGAAGGTGATGGGGATGCCGTAGTCGGTCAGGTAGCCGACCATGATGGCGTTGCGGCCGGCGGCCGCCGGTGATCCCAGGCCGCCGTGGTTGGCGGCGAAGCAGACCCCCAGGAACAGGAAGATCGCCAGCGCCCGGTCGCGCTTGACCCCGTTGATTCTGCAAGTCACTTTGTAGATCCCCATCAGCACGGGGATCAGTAGGGCCACCAGGGCATGTCCGGAAAGAAACCCGGCCGACAGGGCCAGCATGGGCAAAAAGACCAGGGCGAAGGATCGGGCGCTTTTGATACGACCGAGCAAAATCAGGCCGATGCGCCTGTCCAGGCCGGTCTTGGCCACACCCACGGCCACGGCGAGGATCCCGAAGATGAAGACGACCGCGTCGGTCATGTAGGCCTTGGAAATTTCATCGATCGGCAAAATGGAAAAGAGGTAGAGCATGACGCCCACCATGATATCGGTGGCCCCCAGGGGAAGCGCTTCGGTGCCCCACAGGAAAACGGCCAAAAAGAGAATGCAGATGGTCATTTTGGCCATCTGGGCAACCTGGTAGTTGCTTAACAGCGGTTTCATGGCCGCCTGGGCCGTCTGCTTGTCAGCGGCCTGACCGGCGGCAAAGGCTTGGGGACGAAGTTTTTGGTTGACCGTATCGGTGATGCTTTTCGTCCCAGGGGCTAATTCATAGCCCGCGGGTGCCTCCCTTTTTACCATGTCGAGCATGCCCTGGGTGGGCGGCATCAAGACGGCAAAGGTAAAGATCACGGCGGCCAGAATAAAAAAGATGGGCTTATAGCCCGGCCTGTTTTTCCAGGTGCAATGGCGCCCAATGACGCTATCGGTCAAAAATGACTCGAAACGTGGGTCCACTGCGGTTGGATACGGCATCCAAAACCTCCCCATATCATAATTTAACCGGCGCCCCCCATGCCCCATGGTTGCCTACCAACGGAAGGGTAGGGAGCCGGTTTTCCCGTTCGTGATTGCCAGAGCAATGCATATGCCAGTCGGAAGCGAGCCTCGACTTATGTTGAAGAGATTGATATTAATCGATAAACATAATAAATAAAAAGCGAGCTGACACCTTGTGGCAAAGAAAAACGTCAGACTTTTTTACAGGTTGTAAAGAGGGGTGACACGTCATTGCCGGCTTGAGCAGCAAAACGGGGACGCAGAAGTTTGATGTCTGTGCACCGAAAAAAGGCCCGGAGACGGCGGTCGTGTCTGGGTGCGGTGCCGTCTCCGGGCCTGGGGGAGGTTGGGACTCTTAACGCAAGACCCGTTCCAATTCGAAGAAAAGATCCTGCTCGCGAATCACGCCGACCACTTCGCCGTCCTTGAACACCACCATGCGGCGGCAGTGGTGATGCACCATCATGTAGGCGGCTTCCATGAGGTTGGCCATGGCATCGATGCTCGGCGGCGTGGGCGACATGAGGTCACCGACGATGGTATCGGCCAGGCGACGCGCCTCAACGGTGAACAGGCCGGTCCAGAACATGGGCGAGTATTGCAGGCTGTCGGCCATGGAGGGCTTGGGGGCGCTGAGGTACCCGGGCATGATGCCTTCCAAAAGATCCATGATCGACAGGATGCCTTTCAGCTGACCGGCATTATCGAAAACCAGCAGGCTGCGATGACCGGTCTCCATGATCCGGCTGGTGTGGATCTGGGGGGCGAAGGATTTTTTCAGCTCCTGAATCCCTTCGGCCACGGTTTTGTTTTCGTTTAGGGTCGTGTATTCGGCGATGGGGATCATCACTTCCTCGACGAGGCGTTCGTGTGATGCATCCGGCGGCTCGGCTTGCCTGTGGCGCATGGCGTCGGCGATGCGTGAAGCCAAAAGGTCGATATCGCACGGTTTGGACAGGTAGTCCACGGCACCGTGAGTCAGGGCATCCCTGGCGCTATCGTCGGCGCCGTGACCGGTGAGCATGATCACCGGCAAACCGGGAACCCGTTTTTGGATTTCCGCCAGGGTTTCGTTGCCGTCCATGTCCGGCATGCGGATATCCAGCACCACCACGTCCGGATGATTGGCCAGCTGATCCAGGGCTTCGCGGCCGTTGGCGGCCATAAGGGTTTTGAAACCTTTCTTCTCCAACAGTTTCCGGGAGGTTTCGCGGAACTGGGCCTCATCGTCTACCATCAACACTTTGGTTTTATGGGTCATGTTGCCTGCCTCCTTTAAGGCGTTAGGTCGATTGTCATTTTTGTCGCGTGCACGGCTGGATGATCGCCGCGTTTGGGATTATCCCACAAGGCTTCTGCAAAATTGAACCACGGGCAATAATGCATAGATGAACATTACCGTGGTACCGAAGGTAAACAGCACCGTGATGACCGCCCGTGTTGTGCTCATGCCCAATCCTCTGACCAACCCGATCCCGATCAGCCACCATTTCCAAGGCTCGGTAAACAAGAACGCCGACGGTACCCAGGCGATGAGCAGAACCGTTCCCGAGCTGAGCGAAAAGATCCGCCAAAAATGGGCGAAGGAATAGCGCCGGCCGGCCGTCGTGGTAACGGTCGCGGCGATGAAACCGATGACGGCGCCGATGGCGGCCATGCCGATGGCATTGATCAGGCAGATGAGCCCCACGCCCAGGGGGGCACCGTTATGATTCAGCAACATGCCACTGGCCGCGCTGAAAAGTGCCGACACCAAAAGGATGCTCGACGCCTGGGGGCTGGAAATGGCCCCGAATCCGGTGGCGAAAAATACCCGTGGGCGGGTCAACAGCGCCATCAGGGTCTGAACATACAGGGTTGGCCATCGATTCTGCATTTTACAATACTCCTGCTTTGTAGAGAATGCCGAAGCCCAGCATGAGCAGGGTCAGGATGAAGTAAAAGCGCCGTTCCGCCTCACGGGTGAACCAGAAGCGGCCGTCCCGGAAGCACACCATCGGTTTTCTGGACGATGAATTCTCGATGGTTGTTTTCATGTTCGCTCCTTCCTTTAGAAGCCCGGCAGTCCGCCAAAGCCACGGAACACCCAGTACCCCGCCGACAGAAGCAGCAGGACAATATTACCCATGAACCAAAGCGGCACACCAACCCGCAGGTAATCCTTGGGCTCGAGGTAGCCGCTGGCGTAAACGATGGCGTTGGGCGGCGTGCCAATGATCAGGCAGTAGGCAAAGGACGAGGCCATGGCCGTGCTCATGGCCATGAAAGGCAAGAAGGTCGTGCCCGGATGCACCAAGCCGGCCATGTTGAGGGCGATCGGGCCTACTGCGGCGGCGGCCGGTCCGTCGGCCATGAGGTTGGTCAAAATGGCGGTCAGACCGTTGCTGGTGACCATCAGGGCAACCCGGAATCCATTCCCAGGGGCGCCAGGGCGTCGATGGCGCTACGGGCCAGCCAGTAGGCCGCGCCAGTCTCGTCCAGGGTCCGGCCAAAGATGATGGCGCCGGCATAGAGCCAGACCACGCCCCAGTCGACCTTTTCCTGGTAGTCACGCCAGTTGACGATGCCGGCCAAGAGATAGGCGACCGCACCGGCGATGGCGATGACGCCGATCCCCAGGCGAACCGGGTAGATGCCCATGTTGTAGAATTCTTTTTCCGTGAACCAGCCGAACACCATTACCAGGAAGATGATCATGCCACGATCTGCTGGCGATTCCACTTGCCCATGCGGTTGATCTCGGTCTGCAGGTGGTTCATGGCCGGGGCCAGGGAGGTGATGGTGGCTTGAAGCGCCAGTTGATCATGAGCCAGGTGACCGGGATCATGAGGAACAGATAGGGGAAACAGTAGGTGATCCACTGGAAATAGCCGATGTCCATGCCGAACATGTCGGCCAGGTAGGTCATCATGATGACGTTGCGGGCGCCGCCCGACGGGGCGCCGGGGCCGCCGATGTTACAGGCCATGGCAATGGAAATCATCAGCATCTTACCCAATTCGGGATCGCTGGGCGTATCCCGGGTAAGGCTGTTCTGGTAAAGCAGCATGCCGATGGGCAGGAACATGGCCGCCAGGGCGTGGTCGGAAATAAAGGCCGCCAGGGGCGCGATGATCACAATGAAAATCAGCGTGATCCAGCGTACGTTGGGAACGGCCAGTTTTTTGAACATCATCAGGCAGGCACGTTTGTCCACCCCGGTTTTCACAAAGGCGGCGGCAAACATCAGGCTGCCCATGATGAACCAGCAGGCGTCATCCCAATAGAGCATGGCCACTTGCTTGCGGGAGGTAACCCCGGTGAACACGAGGATCAGGCCGATACAGAAGGAGACGCCGGGCAACGGGATGCACTCGGTGAGAAAACAGAGCACCACGAAGACGCCCATGGCCACCGATACCTTGATGAACCAGGCGCCCTTGTCGGCTTCGGCCCGATCCTTGTCCGACAACTCCTCGTATTTGAGGCCATCCTTGCGCAGGGAGAGCGCGGCCTGCATCACCTTGAGATAGTTCTCGTCATCCGTTTGGGTGTCGATAAACGTGTAAGCCTTCTCGAAATTCGATTTATCGGCCTTGATCTTGTTCTGCTTGCACCACTTGAGATCCCGCTTGAGGTAACGATCGCGGGTCAAGGCGCCCATGTTCATGTTCTTTTCCATGATCTGGGCGGCCAACAGTTGCCACTGCGCGGCATCGCTGGTGGAGGTGTTGAAATAGGATTGGATAACATATCCAATCACCGCCTTGGGACCGATGCGATATTCGGTTCCCACGTCCTTCATCCCGTAGAGTGGGCATCAGCAGTAAAAGGAACAGCAAGATCACGGGGATGCTGAAGATCTTCCAGTCGACATATTTATCGTATCCGGTGACTTTCTTCTCTTTCTTGGCCATTTATAAACCCCTCTATTTTTCACGTATTGGCAATTGCGGCAAACGCCTTCACCTCAAGCCTGCTCGAGCATTTCAGGAGGTGGTTCCTTCGATCCCTGCATGCGGGCAGCTTCGATTTTTTCCTCGATGTCTGCCCGGCGGTTATAGGCGCCAACAGCCTTTTCGATGATTTCCTCCAGATTGGCCGGCTTCATCAGGTAGTCGACGGCACCGGATTTAAGACCATCCATAGCCGATTCCATCGTGGCATGACCGGTGAGCATGATAACCTCCACCATGGGGTACTGACGCTTGATTTCACGCAGTGTGGCCACACCGTCCATCCCCGGCATTTTGACATCCAGGATCACCACGTGAACCGGGTGGGTTCGTAAGAGATCCAGCGCCTCCTTGCCGCTGGAAGCCGTTTGAACTTCGAAACCCTTTCGCTCCAACAACTTTTTTGTCGTGGAGAGAAAGCGTTCCTCATCATCGACCAACATCATTTTCATCAATTCCATCGATTTACTCCTGTTCTAGATGACAAGGCACACCTTCTAAATGACAAGGCACACCCGCCGACCCAGCGATTGCACCGTTAAGGATGATTCCCATGGGCCTTGAACCTTGGGAAAGAACAAACGTCATTTGCAAAGCAGCCATCCATTGTCGTTGATGAAACCCGGCTTCATTCACCCGCCTTCAAGATCGGCAGGGTAATGGAGAACGTGGTGCCTTTGCCCACCCGGCTTTCCACCTCCATTTGGCCGCCCATCTGCTGGACAATCCCGTAACAGACCGACAGCCCCAGACCGGTACCTTTACCCACCGGTTTGGTGGTGAAAAAGGGAGAAAAGATCTTCTCCATGTCTTCCTGCTTGATGCCCGAGCCGTTATCCCGAACGCGGATCGTGGCCGAGCCGTTATCGTTATGGAGCAGTGACACCCGGATGAACCCGCCGGTACTGCCCTGTTGCTCGATGATGGCATCCGTGGCATTGTTCAACAGATTCAAGATCACCTGTTGGAGTCGAGAGGCGTCGGCACGCACGCGCAAGGGAACCTGGGGGATGTCGCGCAACAGGGAAATCCCGTTGACTTCGGCTTTTTTCTGGACCATCTGGGTGATTTCGGGAATGAGGACGGCAAGGTCCAACTCCTCTTCCCGGGATTCGCTCTGACGACCGAATTTGAGGATCGATGCGGTAATTCGGGAGCAACGTTCCAGTTGGGTGATGATCTGGTTGACGCTCTCGTTGACCTGATCGAGGGATTCGCCGGGGGTCAACTGGCCGGCTTCGACCATCTCGTCCAAAAGAACCTGGATCATGGACCGTTCGCTGCTGATGATTTGTAGCGGGTTGTTGATTTCGTGGGCGAATCCGGCAGCCATCTCGCCAAGTTCAGCCAATCGTGAAGCCCCGATGAGCTGCTGGTTGAGGAGGGCTTTTTCCGTATCGGACTGCTCCATTTTGCGCACGATCGCCCCGGTCAGGGTGAATGCGGCGGCCACAATACAGAGGCCGCCGATGACGCAGATGAACAGGATCGGCAAACGCGTGCTTTCCAGCGCCATGAAGGCATCGGATTTTTCCTGGCGAATCACCAAAATCCAGCTGTTGTCCTTGAGCCAGCAGGTCGCATAAAGGAAGGGGTCCGCGCCGGCGTCATTGTGCATGAAGGTATCGATCCCCTTAAGCAGGGGGTCGGTGCCCGCGCTGTTGTGGATGAAGGTATCGATCTCCCTGCCCGGGGCCGGCAGGGGGATTTTTTCGGCAGGCGTTTCCATGAGGTTGCCGCCGCTACGGCGGTCGGTCTGCAGCACCCCCTGACGGTTGATCAGGTAGGCCTCGCCGGTTTTGCCGATGCGAATCTGCCGTACCAGGTTGTTGAAGCGCTGGGAGTCGACCGTCGCGCGGATTACCCATTTGCGGCCGACTTCCTTTTTCATCACGGCGATGACGAAATGCGGGATGTTGCGGACCCCCAGAAAGACATCGCTGATGTAAACGCCATTTTCGAGGGTATGCTGAAACCACTCGGCATCATGGTAGTTCTTGCCGGTCAGATCGAACGGGCCGTGATAGGCCACATGAACGCCATTTTCATCAAAAATTCCCAAATCCGCGAATGCGGATGCCGTGCGCTGCAAATTGGAGAAAACCGACATCAGACGTCCGGGCTGGGTGATCTCCTCGAAGCTGATCGTATTCACGATCATGACCAGATCGTTCTTGCGCTCCAACAGAAAGGACTCGATCATCTGCCGATGGTCGGCGGCGATCCGCTTCATCGAATTGATGGTGCCGTCTTTGATGGAGCGGGAAAAGGAATGGTTGCCGATGATCAGAGCCAGCAGCAAGGGAATGAACGGAACGACGATCATGTTGATCAGCACGAACCGCTTGACCCTGGCGTAAAGGTCCTGGGAACGTTGATGAGGCGTGGATGTGGTCATGGTTTTCCCCGTCGATGTTTTATATATGCTTCACGATGGTGCCATTTGTGCCATTATCCGCGATGGGCGAGAATCCAGGCTTGCGCTCGGTTTCGTTTATCCGCCAGGTGGCGTTTTCTGCGCGGCCAACAGCATGACCACCGCTTTTTTCAGGCTTTCCACGCTGCACCCCTTCTTCTCGATCAGCTTGGCCCGTCGCAGGTGTGGAAAGCCCGTCTCCAGTTCGGTATCCAGGGTGTGCAGCACAACCGGCAGTTGCGGCACCCGGTCTTGAAGCTTTTTGCTCAACACGGTCGCTTCGGCATCCGGAAAGTCCGGGTCTACGATCAACAGGTCCAAGTGGGTCGGTCCATACAGAAGTTTAATGAGCTGCTTGCCATTTTCCGCCAGGTAGACGATATACCCCGCAGTGGTGAATTCCCTTTTGAGGTAGTCACGGATACGGGGGTTGCGATCTGCAATGAGAAGTCGATATTGCTCCTTCATCGGACTGCCTTTTACCTGTTTGAAGGACATCACCGGATAGCCCCGGTCATGCTGGGGTGGCCAGCTGAGACCGGGGCTGCCGGGAGGTCGTAAGATCCAGGCGAAGTTCAAATTCTCCGCTGTGGGCGGAACCTTTGATTTTAAAATTCAGTTTGCGTCCCATGGCCAGCATGCCCCTGTTTTCCGCCAGGACCATTCCCCAAATGCTGCCGAATCCCCGATCCCTGGCGATGTCGATACAGGTTGCCAACAGATGCGCGCCAATGCCCATGCCGTGCCAGGGGTCTCCGATCAGCACGGAAAATTCCGAATCCCTGAGATTGTGCTGCAGGATGACCCGCGCCACGCCAACGATCTTCTCATGGGATTCCACTTCGTGAATCGCCGCCAGAGCGATTTCGCGGTCGTAGTCGATTTGGGTGAAGCGTGCCAGCATCGCGGTGGACATCTCTTTCATCGGAGAGAAGAACCGGTAGTAGACGCTTCGTGGTGAAAGTGTCTTGAACAGTTCCAGCAGCAATTCGGCGTCTTCCGGCCGAATCGGGCGGATGCGCAATTCACCCAGCTCGGGCAGTTCCAGGCGGGATTCATATTGGGCCGGATAAGGGCTGACCGACAGGTGCAGCGGCGCTTTCTGGCTGGTCGGTTTGACGATGATCCGGGCATCCACGGCCAGCGGCCGACCGTTTTTCACCATCAACGGGTTGATGTCCAGTTCCGCGATCTGGGGAAAATCGGTGACCAGCTGCGAGATACGGATGAGAATTTCGGCGATCTGATCCCGATCGGCCGGTAGCTGACCGCGGTAGCCCTTCAGAAAACGATCGACACGGGTTCCTTCCATGAGTTGCCCGGCCAGCAGCCGGTTGAGCGGTGGCAGGGCGATGGCACGGTCGTTCAACAGCTCGGCCAGAATGCCCCCCATGCCGAAAAGGATCACCGGCCCGAAGTCCGGATCCATTTTCGCGCCCATGATCAATTCACATTCCGGCGCCGTGATCATCGGCTGGAGGGCCACGCCATCGATCCTGGCATGGGGTGCGGCCATGGCGGCCCGGTCCAGCATGGACGTAAAACCGTCGCGCACCGCTGCCTCGCTTCCGAGGTCGCGCTGCACGCCGCCGACATCGCTTTTATGCAGAATGTCCCGGGATAGAATTTTCATGACCACGGGATAACCGATTTCTTGGGCAAGGGCGGCGGCCGCGTCCGCCGATCGGGCGATGCGCGTGGGAATCACCGGAATGCCATAGGCGGCTAAAAGCGCGTTGGCTTCATCCAGGGTCATTCGACCGCTTGGCGTATGCAATGCCGCCTCGATCCAATGCCCGGCGATCTGTGGATCCACCTGGATACGCGCTGACGAACGCGAGGGGAGTTGCTGAAGCATCTCGATCCCCCGGCTGTGGCGGTACAGGTTCATGAAGGCCCGTACGGCCCGCTCGGGGGTATCGAAGGTGGCGATGCCGGCCTGGTTGAGGATTTCGCGGCCCTGATCGGCATCCCTGCCGCCCAGCCAGGAAGCGATTACCGGTTTGCCGTGTTCATGGCATTGGTCGGCAATGGTTCGCGCGACCGCCTCACCATCCACCAGGGTCTGTGGGGCCAGCATGATCAACAGGGCCTGGACTTCCCTGGCCTGGGAAAGCGTCGTGATGACGCACCGGTACCGTTCGGGCGTGGCATCCCCCAGCATGTCGATGGGGTTGCCGCGGTTCCAATCGTCGGGCAGAACTTCGTCCAGCGCGCGAATCGTGTCCGGGGATAAAAGCACGGGCTCCAGACCGTAATCGGACAGTGCATCGGCGGCCATGACCCCCGGTCCGCCCGCGTTGGTGACCACGGCCAGTCCGGATCCCCTGAACCGGCACTTGCGTGAAAGAATTTCAGCGGTATCGAAGAGCTCTTCGAAAGTCTTCACCCGAACGATGCCGGCGCGTTGAAAGGCCGCCTCGTAAACCGCGTCCTCGCCGGCCAGGCTGCCGGTATGCGACGCCGCGGCAATGGCGCCGGCCCGACTGCGACCGGCCTTCAAGGCGATGATGGGCTTGATCCGGCTGACGGAACGGGCGGCACTCATGAAATTGTGATGGCGCACAAGATTCTCCACGTACATGACGATACTGCCGACATGCGGATCCGATCCCAGGTAGTCGATCATATCGCCGAAATCCACGTCCAGCATGGCGCCCAGACTGACAAAATGGCTGAATCCGATGCGTTCCCGGAGGGCGAAATCGAGGATCGCGGCACCGATGGCCCCACTTTGGGAGACAAAGGCCAAACGGCCGGCGGCGGGCAAGTGGGGGGTGAGACTGGCGTTGAGCCGTGCGGCCGTACAGATCATGCCCAGCGCACAGGGACCGATGATGCGCAGGCCGGTTTCACGGCTGATCGCTTGAACCCGGCGTTCTGCCTGACGATGGGCCTTGCTGCCTTTGGTCCAGCCGGTGGAGAGAATCACCGCGCCGGCAGCTTGAATCTCACTGCATTGACTGACGATGGCGGGAACCGCCGCCATGGGGGCGGCGATGGCAACCAAGTCCACCGTTGTTCCGATGGCCGTCAAGGCTGGAAATGCCGGGAGCCCCATGATGCGGGCAGCGTTTTTATTGGCGCCGTCTTCATTGACCGGGTAGATCTCGCCCGCAAATCCCCCTTGCACAAGATGCCGCATGACCGCTTCTCCCATGGTGGCGGTTCCTTCCGAGGCGCCGACGACGGCAATGCGCCGGGGATTAAAAAGCTTTTCCAACCGCTCAATGGGCATGTCTTTCTCCAACTGGGTCACAATTCCGGTATGACGGGCTGCGTCTTTCTTCTCCGGCCCGGTTGCCTGCCCGGGACCGGTCTGCATTCGGATCGGGTTTGACGTTACGGTACCACCCATACCGTTTGGGCGTCGCTGGCCTGGACGACTTTGTTGCCCACCCGGCCCATGAAGAATTCGGCCATCCGGGACAATCCGCGGCGTCCCACCACAATGGTGCCGCACCCTTCGGCCGCGGCGGTCTCGATGATCGCACCGGCGCGGCTGGCGACACCGGTGATGGTGCGGGTTGCTAGATGTTCCGGTTTGCATCCCCCGCGGACCAGGATATCCCTGGCGCCATCGAAGACCGATTGATTGTCCACCAGTTCCTCCTCGAAAAAGGCTTCGATGTCGAAGGTCGGAACGTTGCGCAGTACGTGGACCAGCAGGAACCGATCGTCTTGCCGGGGACCGCGGGTATCGGCAACGAATTGAACCGCCCGTTTGGCGCCCTCGGAACCATCCACGGCCAGGAGCAGCTTCCCATTGGCTGGCGTCTGCCCCGCAATCAGGATGGGGATGGAAATTTTTTCCAGCAATTTTTGGGTCACGCTGCCGATGAGGATGGTCTCCAGCGCCGTGGCGCCCCGCCGGCAGGCCAGAACGGCGTGATAGCCTTTCTGGGCCTCGGCGATGATATCCCGGGCGGCACCCTTTTTGCGGTTGACGATGCGGGTTTCCACCGCTGCCTCGGCATGACCGGCATCCAAGAGGATTTTTTTCGCCTCCGCCATATAGGCCGTGATGGCCTTGCGCTGTTGGGCTTCCCAGCCGCGCACCTGACTGACGATCTTGACACTTTTCGGCTCTCGCTCCAGGTCGTAGTAGGTATCCGGAATGCTGTTAAAGACGTGGAACAGGACCAGCTGCATGCCGTCGAACGCGTTTTCCGAGGCCGCATAACGGACCGTTTGCATGGACCGCGGGGATCCGTCGACGGCCAAGAGCAGGCGTTTGGGAGTGGTTGACATGGGCTTTCCTCCTGTTGCCGGTCCCAAGGACCGGGTTAAAGTTTGTCAAAAACGATCCGTCGGTTTTCGCGATGATCCACCAGGTAGCGCAATTTGGCCTTTTGTCTGAGGACGTCGAGCATCTCTTCAATCCGGTCGCGCGAAACCTCATAGAACCGCAGATAGACGTTGCGGTAGCCGTTGGGGGCCCGTTCGTAGGTGGAGAGGATGCTGGCCATGCGGCCGCCGAATTGCCGGATCACGTTGACGATCTCCATGATCGACCCCGGTGTGTCCTCAAGCACGAGGGCGATCTGAAAGCCCCTTTTCTTCAGACCGGTGAGATACAGGGTGGCCCTGAACATATCCGATTGGGTGATCACCCGACGATGGCGCCATCGTCGTCGATGACCGGTGCGCCGGAAATCTTATGATGCAGCATGAGGTCGGCGGCCTCTTCTATGGACCAGTCCTGATGGACCGTGATCACCTCACGTGTCATGATCTCCGAGACCTTGATTTTCGAGATCAGGAAGAGCAATTCGTGAACATCCAGGCTGGTGGCATCCGAGGCGGATGCGCGCTTCAAATCGCGGTCGCTGACAACGCCGCATAACTTTCCGGCGTCGGTTACGGGCAACAGACGGATGCGTTTCTCTTTGATCAGGGCAAGGGCCTGCTGCATGCTTTGGTCTTTCTCGATGGTGATGGCTGGTTTACTCATCCAGTATCTGATCAGCATGATGATTTCTCCTTTGACGGATATCGCCCTCAAGGGCGGGTATCTCCCCATCCGCGTCCCGCTGGATCAGGGAATTTGCGTGTACCCGCTGGGGATCGTGATCAGCGGAATGGGACAGCGCCGGAACAGTTTTCTGGCCGTCGAGCCGACAACCACATCGGCCAGATTGCTGCGCCCCTTGGTGCTCAAAATCAGAAGCATGGGTGCCTCGGCCTTGATCGCCTCGAGGATCTCGTAATAGGGAATGCCGTCCTTGACCAGGTAGCGGCAGTTGGTTCCCTTGGGGGGGATCCCCTCGAAAAGTTCCTTCATTTTCAACTGTCGGTCCTTGATCTGTTCATCGAGGTAATCGGGGAAAGAGAAAGTGTCGTAGCCGATCATGGCGCGCCTCACCATGTCCAGGTCACGCTGGTTGATCACATTGATGAGGATCAACTCCGAGCCGGTTTTCTCGGCCATCCAAGCGGCATAATGGACGGTCATTGCCGAGAAATCCGACAGGTCGATCGCGGCAAGGATTTTATTCTTCTCTGTCATGGCAGACTCCTTTTTTCACGGGTCGTTAGGCTTTTTTTGGAAATTTTGAAGGGTTCCCCTAACGATGGCTTGAGCAATCGGTATGCCACTTGAAAAAGATGGTCGGATATGAAAAATATAAAATAAAACCGGAATGTTATTGTACTACTGGAGAATGCGTGCCGTGATGGCGCAATCCCATGGTGTCGGACCTTTTAACAGGGTGTAAAAAAGGAGGGGCGCAAAGTGTATCCGTGATGGGCAGGTGGACGCGGAGGGACGGCAGGCAAGGTAAATCCTGCGTGGGCGGCGGGTCGGCGACCGACCGCGCCCACGCAGGAGGAGGGCAATGGGATGATGCTTATTTCAGCAAAATCGGCATCCCCATCATGGGCCATAGGATGTAAACACAAAAACCGGTGACGACCATCAACAGCACCGAGGCCGGGATGCCGTAGAGAAAAAACTCACCGGTCGTGAACTGTTTGGAATCGTAGGCAATGGCGTTGGGGGCCGCGCCCACCAGCAGCAGGAAGGGCATGCCGGCGGTAACCAGGGAAGCGAAGAGAATCACCTCACCGGCCACATTCAGGTAGGGGGCGATGACCAGTGCCACGGGCAGGGAGATGGCGATGGCGGCCACGTTCATGATGAAGTTGGTCATCACCAGGACGAAGAAGGCGATCCCCAGAACGAAAACGAACCAGTTGGCATTCTGGAACATGACCAGCCAGTTGATGGCCATCCATTCGGCCGCCCCGGTATCCCAAAGGCAGAAGCCGATGCTCATGGCTCCGGCGAAAAGCAGGATGATGTTCCAGGGAACCGATTCCAGATCGTTGATATCCAGAATGCCGGTGATGAAAAAGAGGATCGTGGAGATCAGAATCAGGGCGGTCTTGTTCGGCGGCACGAATCCGGGAATCATGGCTTTCAGAATCGCCGAGGCGGCCAATGCCAGGATACAGAGGCCGACGATGGTGGCAGCGGTGACTTCCTTGCGCGTGATTCCGCCCAGTTCGGTGTAAAGGCGCTTGGCCCGATCCCTCAATCCGGGGATGGTCTTTTTTCCGGCTTGCAGACGATCATGAAGAAGCCCCATAAAAGGAAGGTCATCAGCCAGCCGACGGGAAACATGTAGTAGGTCAGTTCGAAAAAGCCGACATCCTTGTGCATGATGTCCTTGAAAAAGCCGATGGCCACGGCACCGCGGGCGGCTCCCAGAAGGGTGACGATACTGCCGGCACCCGCCACGTAGGCCATGCCCATGAAAAGTCCCTTGCCGAACTTGGTCGGCTTGTCACCCTCTCCGTAAAGGGCATAAATGGCCACCAACAGGGGATAGATCGTGGCGGCCACGGCCGTGTGGGCCATGATGTGGGTCAGGGCCGAGGTGACGATGAAGCAGCCCAGGTAGATCATGCTGGTCTTCTCACCAACGATGGCGAGCATCTTGTAGGCCAGACGACGGGTCAGGCCGGTTTTGGTGAAGACCAGACCGATGACGATCGAGCCGAAGATGAACATCACCGAGGGGTCCATGAAATCCTTGAAGGCCACTTTGGCGGGACGGATCAAAAAGAGCGCCTGGAGCACGCCGATGGCCAGGCTGGTGATGCCGATGGGGACGACTTCAAATACCCACCAGGTGCCGGCCAAAAGGAAAACGGCGATGGCCCCCTTGCCCTCCTTGGAAAGGGCGAAGTGCTTGCCCGTGGGGTCAATGGCATCCGGCCACATGGGTGAGTAATAGGTCACCACGAACAAGGCGACACCCAAGAAAAGCCACATGAATTTTCTATAATTGATTCCCGTACCAGCGGTATCGACATTACTTGCCATGCAACAACCTCCTCTATTGCCCGTTGTAACCGATCATGCGGCCAAAACCGTGATTGGCGGTAGGTGATCGATCAACGACAGCAGCTTTTCATCACGTGGAACACTGCGGCAAAAACGTCGGTCAGCCGCAACACACCGACCACCTTGCCGGCTTTTCGGACCAGCAGGGATTGATAATGCCCCATGACCAGCATGTGGATGGCTTTGTCCAGGGAGTCATCGATCTCGATGTATTCACCTTCGGTCAGTTTGGACATGAACGATTCAACCTTGGTCTGGGCGGCTTTCTGGCAGATATTTTCCAGGGCGCCGTCCAGCAGGCTGTACTGATCCTGAAGGCCCTTCAGGAAATCGACGCTGAACCCGTAATGCGAGACCGACGCGCTATCGGCCATTTTCAGGTACTGGGGTTCGAGGGCTTTCAGGGCGGTATGCTGGCTGATTTTGCCGACGACCTCGCCCTTTTTGTCCAGAACCAGAACGGCGCGATGAAGGTATTTGGTCTTGTCGAACTCCAACTGAGCCTTTTCCAGGGCCAACACCGCCTCAAAAAGCGTCGCGCCGATGGTGACCGTGGCGTATTCCGACAGCGGTACCATCAGGTCTTCAATTTTGTACGCTTTCATCACAAACCTCCTCTCTAAAATCATTTCGATAGGGCCTGTTGCCTGGATATGGATTTTTTTGTTGCGTGGGGAAAGATGACCATGAAGTCGAACAAGTGATCTACCATAGGGGGGGGTGAATATCAAGAGAATGGTGTTCGATTTCGATACGTTTGACAATGTTACGGTGGGCTGTTCGATAGGGGGCGCAATGCTGTTGCGAATTTTGTCACCCCTGCCATGGATCAGTCCAATTCTCAAACAGTTCCAATTGATTTGATTGCTGATTCATGTTAGGAAAACCAAAATTGCCCGACAGCCAAACCCAAAATACCAATATCCACCGCAGCGGCCTGAACGCTATCGCTTTAACGCCTGGTTAGCGGACCTGATCCGGACTTTTCAAACAAGCCTCAAACTGTTCAGCGGGGAGGATTTTCAGTGAAGAACCATATCGTCAAAGACCTCATGGTACCGATTTCGGAATATGCCACCGTCCCGGAAGAGGCAACCCTTTTCGAGGCGGTGTTGGCCTTGGAAAAAGCCCAGGAGCAATACCAGCAGAACACATACTCCCATCGGGCCGTGTTGATCATGGATAAAAACAAGAAAGTGATCGGCAAGATCAGCCAGATGGACTTCTTGCGGGCCCTCGAACCCCAAGATGAGAATCTCGAACAGATCCGGGAGGTCGTTCAATTCGGCTTTTCCCGCAAGGCCGTGGCGCTGATGCAGGAATCCTACCTCAAGGATTCGGCGCCGGTTCTGGATGTTCACGCCATCACGGCGCGCAGGAAAGCCACCGAATTCATGCAGCGGCTCACCGATGGGGAATATGTGGATGAGAACAGTTCCCTGGATATGGCCCTGCATCAACTGACGGCGGGTTCCAACCTTTCCCTTTTGGTTACCCGCGGAAAGGATATTGTCGGTGTGCTGCGACTGTCCGACGTGTTTGCCGCTGTCTATCATTCCATGAAAGAGACTGAACTGCGAAAAGCCGATGGAGCGACAGGATGAAAGAACTAGAGAAACTCTTCGACCGGATTGTCCAACGCGTGAACATCAACCTGCGGGAGTTGGAATTCGACGTCCATCCCCTGATGAACAAACTGGTTCCCACCTCCCAGATGACCAAATTCTATGCCTTTTACGGCATCACGCCGCATCATCCCCTCAACCTTGTTTTCCGGCACAGCAACCTGTCGGGCAGCTACTTCCTGGGCAGGGTGCGGGTTACCAACTCACTGCTTTATAAGAGCGATATCCGCGGCGATGAATTGAAACAAAGCGGGGACCTGTTCCAATACCAAGAGTTCAATATCCCCGTGGACCAGGATGAGGAGATCAGCATCGAGGACAGCTTTTTGATCAAAACCCTGGTGCACAATTACTCCCACGACCCGGAAACCCTGGAAACCTTTTTTATCAAGGACACCGTCTCGACCCACTACGCCAATATCCACGGTTCCCCCTCGGACGGGTGTTTCCTGGGGCCCTTCTCCACCGTGGACCTGACTACCATCCGGGATTGCGTCATCGGCGCCTATTCATACGTGCAGGCTGGCGAGATCAGCCACCTGGAGGTCGATCCGGGAACGGTGTGGGTCCGCAAACCCGGCGACTTCAATTTCATGTACCGCTATCCGACGGATCTGTTGAACAGTTACATCTACTTTGTCGGTGGCAGCCCCCCGCAGGGGATCTTCATGGATTTCGTCGAGGATCGCAAGGAGGCCTTTCAGAATATCTATAACGTGGTCAATATCGACGTGCCGGTGGATGTGCCGCCCAATGCCTCCCTGGACCGCTTTGCCGTGATCAAGCCCAAAACCAGCATCGGCGAGAATGTTCTGGTGGCCCAGCGGGCCTTTTTGCAGAACGCCACCCTGGGCAAGGGCGCCAACGCCCAGGAAAACTGTTACATTATCAACGCCACCCTCGAGGCAACGATATTACCGCCCATGGGGCCAAGATCATCGAGGCGAATCTGGGCAAGAATGTCTTCGTGGGATTCAACAGTTTCCTGCGTGGCCGCCCCAACGCCCGCTTGACCATCGGAGCGGACAGCATCATCATGCCCCATACGATCATCGATAGCCGCCAGCCGCTGACCCTTCCGCCGGGTCATATCGCCTGGGGGATGATTCGCGATGCCCGCGACCTGGAATTCAACAGCATGTCCCTCAAGGCCTTTTCCCAGATCAACACGCGTTTTTGCCAGGGACGCATGCTCTTCGAGGGCAGCGGTGGCAGTTTCGTTTCCGCCTTTCAGGAGCGCATTCACCACATCCTCGAGGCCAACGGCGCCTTTTACAGCAGCAACAACAATCGAGGCATGCCCAGCGCAATCAGAATATCTCGATCAACACCCTTCAACCCTATCCCAAGGGCGGGGACCAGGAGGGCTTGTACCCGACCATCATCATCCAGCCCTAAACGGCTATTTGAAAAAGGTGAGCAGGGCGTGCAGGTTGGTCATGGGATGGGGCGGGCACCCCGGGATGAAGAGATCCACCGGCAGGAGGCTGTCCAGTCCTTCGGTGATTTCGTTGCTTCCCCGGAAGGGGCCGCCCGACAGGGCGCAACTGCCCACGGCAATCACCACGCGCGGTTGCGGCGTGGCTTCGTAGGTTTGCATCAAGGCGGTCTTCATGTTGCGGGAGATCGGACCGGTGACGACGATGCCGTCGGCATGACGCGGGGAGGCCACGAAGTTGATCCCGAAGCGTGCCAGATCGAAAAAGGGGGTAGCCAGAACGTTCAGATCCGCCTCGCAGGCGTTACAACCCGCCGCCGATACCTGGCGGAGCTGCAGGGAACGGCCAAAGAGCCCCTTGAAGTGCTGCCGGGCGTGGGCCGCCAGATCCGGCAGATCGCCCTGGGTCACCAAATGCGCCTTTTCGGCCACACCGTTTTCAAAGTTCTGCGTGAAACGCACGAATTGACCGCCGGATATGCGCTCGCAATTGCCGCAAAACACACAGCGGCCCAGGTGAAGGGTTCTTGCCTTGGCATCGATGGCCTCCTGGGGGCAGGCGGCCGCACAGGCCTCGGCCAGATCGGCCGGCACATCCGCATTGACCACCGGCCGACCCCGGTAGCGCGACGGCAATTGGACATTCACCTTGGGATAGCGCGAGGTCCGGCACCCCTGTTCGAATCGGTTTTTCAGCACACTCAACATATGGATAAACTTCCTTAAAGATCGAAGCCGCAATAGGAGAGATTGTAGCTCTTGTTATTCAGCGGGAAATCCGAAATTCCCGTGTCGCGCAAGGACATGGAAAGCCCGTTCCAGTTGTGGAAAGAGGGGTCCTTGATCTTATAGCGCAAAATCCCGCCGTTTGCATCGGTCAGCACACAGTGCGATACCTCACCGCGCCAGGCTTCGTTAACCGTGACGGCAAGGGCATCCGGTGCAAGGCGCAGCGGCGGCTGCTCGACGCAGGTGGTTTCGGGGCGGTCATCCAAGAGCGAATGGATGATGTCAATGGACTGCATCACCTCATCCCGTCGGACCTTGGCCCGGGCCCAGACATCGCCCGTGGATTCGGCGTTTTCGGGAATCTCGAGCTGGCCGTAGATTTCGGTCGGAAACACCCGCCGCGCATCGTAGGGAAGACCGCAGGCCCTGCCGGCCGGCCCTACCAGGCCCAGTTGATCCGCATCACCGCGGCTGACCCGCCCGCAGCCTTCAAAACGGGCGCGGACGCCGGGGGTGTTCAACAAAAGGGCCAGGACGTGCTCGACCTGGGGGGCGAGCTCGGCGATGCGTCCTGCCAGATCCTGCCGAATCTCGTCGTCAAGGGCAAAACGGACGCCGCCCGGCCGGACGAGCCCCTTGCCGAAACGATTGCCGCACAAAAGAAGGGTCATGTTGAGAAAATCGCCGCGCATGCGACCGCAATAGTTGGCCGGTGGGAGAAAGGCGACGTCGCCGCTCAGGGCGCCCAGGTCACCCACGTGATTGGCAATGCGTTCAAGCTCCAGGGCCATTGCGCGAATGGCCGTGCGCCGGCATCGACGTTTAGGCCCGCCAGGCTTCCATGGCCTGGGCGTGACACAGGCTGTGACCGATGGCCGTGTCGCCGGCAATGCTTTCGGCGATCACGGGCAGTCGCTGGGGGGCAGCCGTGAGCAGCAGGTCTTCAATGCCGCGGTGTTGGTAGCCCAACTGAATTTCCAGGTTGAGCACCCGTTCGCCGATGCAGTTGAAGCGAAAATGCCCCGGTTCGATGACACCGGCGTGCACCGGACCCACGGCGACTTCGTGGATCTCCTCACCGGCAACCCGGTAGTAGTCGTAGCGGCCGGGAATGTCCTCGGTGTAGTCATTGCCGAAAACGTCCGGCACCCCACGAGCGTTGGCGTGATAGCGGACCATCTTGAGCCATGGATGGCCTTCGGGACGGATGCCGTACTGCTCGGCGATCTCACGCTCGAACAGGTGGAAAACGGCGGCCTGGGCCGTCAGGGACGGGTAGCTCGCCGGCGCGTCACAGGTGGCCGCGAGAAGCTGTGTGGTGCGCAGCACGGCCATCAGGCGAGTCGTGTCGTTTTGCGGATAGCAAAAAACTGAACTACCTTGCCGCCGCCGTCAATGATATCGAGGGCCTGGGCGGCAAAACCGTCAAAGGAAAGCCGCGGCACCGCCGAAAGGGCGATGGCCTGTCCGTTGGGGATGGGAGCGAAGCCAGTTGTCATCATAAACCTCCGCCAATGGCGTTGACCGCATGCACAATGGTCTGCTGGAGGGACTCGGGCATCCAGAAGCAGAGCACCACGGACGTCGTCAGCAGGACATATTGCGGCCAGACCAGATTGGCGTGCTCGTCGATTCGCTCGGTGGCGCCCGACGGGTTGAACGAGATGCGCATGATATTGTTGGCCAGGCCGGCGAAGATCACGCACAGGGTGAAGATAAAGATGCCGCCGCTGATCAGGTGACCCGTGCGGAAGGCGGCGATCACGATCAGCACCTCACCGATAAAAATGCCGAAGGGCGGGAAGCCGGCGATGGCGGCAAAACCGCCGAAAAAGGCCACGAAGGTCCGGGGCATGCGCGCGGCCAGGTCGCCCGTTTTTTCGATCAGCCGGCTGCCGAACCCCATGAGGATATTGCCGGAGGTGAGAAAGAGACTGGATTTGATCAGGCTGTGGTGGATCAGGCAGATGATGGCCCCATAGGCGGCCATCCCGCCGATGCCGGTTCCCAGCGCGATGATGCCCATGTTTTCGATGCTGGAGTAGGCCAGCATGCGTTTGTACTCGGTCTGCTTGAGGATGAAGGTCGCCGCCGCCAGGATGGAGGCCAGACCGAAGACGATCAGGATGGGACCGGAAAACCCGGACAGGCCGGCGGCATGCATGATCTTGTTGGTCTTGAAAATGCCCAGGTAGGCGCAATTGAGCAGGACGCCGGAGAGCAGGGCCGAGGCCGGGCTGGGGGCCTCGCTGTGGGCATCGGGCAGCCAGGTGTGCATGGGGGCCAGCCCCATTTTGGTCCCATAGCCGACCAGGATGAACACGAAGCCGGCCTTGAGCCAGCGGGGATCCAGTTTATCCGCCACGCTGGTCAGCGCGGAAAAGGAGATCGGCGCCTGAACATGGCCCGCGTCCATGGCGACCGTGACCAAAACGGATCCCAGAAGGGCCATGGCGATGCCGACCGAACAGATCAGCACGTATTTCCAGGTCGCCTCCAGCGCCGCTGCGTCGCGGTGGGTGTAGATCAACGGCGCGCTGGCCAGGGTGGTGGCTTCGATGGCGATCCACATGATGATGATGTGATCCGACAGGGTGACCATGGTCATGGTGGCCAGAAAAAGCAGCATGGAACCGGTGAAGATATTCTCACGCTGGATGGACGCGGCCTTGAGATAGGTGCTGGTGTAGATGGAAATGAGAAAAAAGAGCAGTGAAATGACCAGCAGCGACAAGCACCCCTCGGGGGTCAGGGCAAAAAAATCAGGGAAATGGGGCGTCGGTTCAGCGATCCAGATGAACAGCGAATAGGCAAGGTGCACGACACCGGTCAAAACCAGCAGGATACGGCCCGCGGATGGAAGCAGGAAGGCCATGGCACCGGCCACCAGGGGTATCAGAAAGACGATTTCAAGCATGAAATGATCACCTATTCCTTGAGGGTCCGCAAGCGGGCCGTGTCCACATCGTCAAAGGTCTGCTTCATGTTTTGCAGGATAACGGCCATGATCATGACGCCGGCCAAAATATCCAGCAGAATGCCGAACTCCACGATATGCCGGGCGCGCAGGGAGAAGGTGGTGCCGGCCAGGTAGATGCCGTTTTCCATCATCATATACCCCAGCACCATGGCGATGGCGTTCCGGCGGGCCATGAGCAGGAACATGCCGCCGCCCAGAAGGGCGATGGCCGTCGGCAGGAGAAGATCGCTGACTTCGCGGTAGGCGGTCTCGAAGTAGTTGCCGGCCAGGGTCGCGCCGACGATCAGCAGGAGACCGCAGAAGATCGACGCGTGAAATCCGACGATGGGTTCGACGGCCCTTTGGATGGCGACCTTGCGAATGGCCAGGTAGATCCAGCCGGGAATGATGATCCCGCGGATGGCCAGGGTGACAAGGGTGAAGGCGATGTTGCCGCCGGACATGACCTGGCCGACGAACAGCGGCACCACGCATACGACGATTCCTTGGAAGGCCAGCATCTTGATCAGCGGCGACAAACGGCTCGAACCGAAGGAGAACAGAATCGAGAGCAGCACCAAGGATAAAATGGTATCAACCGGGTGAATCATCAGATGAACTCCAGGGTGACGATGGTTGCAAAAAAGGCCAGGGCAAAGGCGGTGAGCACGAATTTGGGAACCCGATCCATGCGATAGCGGGCCATGACCGATTCAGTGATGCCGACCGTCACGACCACGATCACCATCCGGCGGAGAAAAGCAGCAGGTTCAACAGCGGATGGGCCAGTTCGAAGGGCAGGATCAGCCGGGCGATCCAGGCGCTGTAAAAGAAGAGTTTGAGAAAGGCGCCCATCTCGATGAAGGCCAAATCAGGCCCGCTGTGATCCAGCACCATGACCTCGTGAATCATGGTCAGCTCCAGGTGGGTGGCCGGGTCGTCCACCGGGACCCGGGCGTTTTCGGTCAACAGGATGATGAACAGGGCGATCACCACGAAGAGCAGCGGCGGACCGGCCGTCTGCCATAACCCGAAGGGCTGGCCGCCGGACAGAAAGGCGCCCAGTGTCAGGTCGCCGGTCAGGCGGTAGAACAGAATCAGGATCATGAAGATACTGGCTTCGCAGATGATCGGGAAATAGGCCTCCCGGGCGGCGCCCATGCCTTCGAAAGGCGAGGCCGTATCCATGGCCGCGGCGATGGTGAAAAAACGCGCCAGGCCCAATAGATAAAGAACGAAAATCGCATCGCCGTTGAAGGACAAGACCGGGGCATGACCAGCAATGGGCAAAAAGAAGAGGGCGGTGACGATCGTCCCCAGGTTGACGACGGGACCCAGCTTGAAGACAAACGTCGTGCTGGAGCTGTACACCGAGCCTTTTTTGATCAGCTTGATCAGGGTGTAGTAGTTGATCAACAGGGGCGATCCCCGGCGTCCGCCGAAAAAGGCCTTGACCTTGAAAATGATCCCGGCGAACAGGGGGGCCGAAACCAGGGCAAACACCCAGAGCATTACAGATTCGATCATAATTCCTTCCTATGCAACCCATCCAAAAGCGCCATCGGGACCCGGTTTCCCGCAGACCGTCACCGACCAGACAAAATTGATCAGACGAAAAAGAGCAGCACCACGATAGCGAGCAGGATGTAGCCGATATACAGATGAATATCGCCATGCTGAATCCAGCGCAGGCGATCGAACAGGCGCACGATCGGCACCACGACCAAACAGTTCAGATGGCGTTCGACGATGTCATGAACGTGGCTGTGATAATGCGTCTCCCGGGGAAAGAGGCCGGCCACCGGCGGGTGGATCTCTTCCAGGGGGGCTGCCGGCCGGAAGAACGCCAGAATCGATGCGGCATAGGAGGACCCGGTGTACTGCATGCGGGCCGTCGGTTGGGTGAACCCGCAACCCCAGGTCCCGCCATGGCCGATGGGCTTTCCCTGGTAAAACATCCGCCGCAAGGCCAGCAGCAGCAGCGTGGCCGCCAGAAAAAGGGTCGCGCCCAGGGTGATGGCGGCGGAGTAGTGGGCAAAGGGCTCGAACGGAATCCGGCCATAATCCAGACCCAGGGCCGCCACGGCCTTGATCGCCAGGAACATGAAGCGCCGGGATAGATGCCGATGACCGCACAGGCGGCCGCCAGGACCACCATGGGCAGGAGCATGGTCGGGCCCTTTTCATCCACCGGTCGGGTTGTTTCACGTCTGGGCTCGCCCTGGAAGACCACGCCCACGACCTTGGTAAAACAAGCCAGGGCCAGGCCGCCGATCACGGCCAGGCCGACGATGGCCAACAGACTATAGGCAAATACCGTCGAACCGGCGGCAACCCCGCGGAAGCCTCCCAGGTAAATGAAAAATTCGCTGACGAATCCATTGAGGGGGGGCAGGCCGGAGATGGCCAGGGACCCGATGAGAAAGGTCACGCCGGTGATTTTCATCCGTTTCAACAAACCGCCCAAGGCGTCGATGGAAGCGGTTCCGGTTTTATGCAAGACCATGCCCGCGCCCATGAAAAGAAGGGACTTGAAGATGGCGTGATTGAGCACGTGCAAGAGGCGCCGGCAAAGCCGAGGACGGCCATGATGGGGTTCTGGGCCTCCACGCCGATCATGCCGATGCCCATGCCGATCAGGATGATGCCGATGTTCTCCACGCTGTGATAGGCCAGGAGGCGTTTCAGGTCGTGCTGGCCCAAGGCATAGACCACGCCGAGCACGCCGGCGAAAACACCGAAAACCAGCACCATGCCACCCACGGCCGGCGAATGCAGGTTCAGGACGCCGTAAATCCGTAAGATCCCGTAGATACCGGTCTTGATCATCACCCCGGACATGACCGCGGAGATGTGCGAGGGCGCCGCCGGGTGGGCGTGGGGCAGCCACACGTGGAAGGGGAAGACCCCGGCCTTGGAGCCAAAGCCGATGAAGGCAAAAACAAAGACCAGCCATTTTGCCGTCGTGTCGAGCCCGTTGGCATCCAAGGCGAAACTCCCCGTGTAGCGGTACATCAAAGCGAAGGCCACCAGAATGAACATGGCGCCCACCTGGGAGAAAATAAAGTAGAGCAGGCCGGCCTTGCGGTTTTGGGGGGCCTTGTAATCCAGAATGACCAGGAAAAAGGAGGTCAGGGACATGAGCTCCCAGGCCAGCATGAAGGTGATCAGGTTGGCGGCGGTGACCACCAGGGCCATGGAAACGGCCAGCAGGCTGAAAAAGAGATAGCTGGCGGCGGTTCCCAACCCCTTGGGCGCATGGCGTAAATAATCAAAGCTGTATATGGCGGCCAGCAGACAGATGCCGAAGATGGCGATCAGAAAAAAGGCCGCCAACGCGTCAATACTGAATTCAAGTGGAAAGGGACCCAGTCTGGCGGCACTGAAGGTGAGCGGGGTATCGTAAAGCAGCCGGGAAAAGGCATCGAGCATTCCCAGGCCAGCGCCGCCGGCGATTCCCAGAACGGCGACAAGTCGCATCAGGGTAAATTGCCGGGCGAGCAAGATGGCCAGAATGCCTCCGGCGGTGATGATCAGGACGGCGAGCAGAAACAGGTTCATACGCTTCCTTTCAGGCCGGTTGGCCGTGTTGCCGAAGATGATTGCGGCAGAGCATGGCGACCTGACGGGGGTTAAGGATCCCTAATCGATTGTTAATAAGGAAGTTGGGTGGATGCGGTCAAGGTGATCTTTGCCGAACAACCGCGTGAGCTTATTGCAATTACAGGGGATAAGTCAATATCCGATTTTACGCCGGTGTGAAACACCGTTTTAATGAAGGGGCTGCTGGCATGAAAAAGGCGGGCAGGGGGGTTAGCCGTGCCCGCCTTTTGGATAGGCTTATTTGTGTTGCTTTTAGAAGGTCTGCGAAGCCTTCACCGGATGGGCCTTGAGGTATTCCAGTCGGTTCAGTCCGTTGATGTAAGCCTTGGCGCTGGCCGTGATGATGTCCGGGTCGGAGCCGCGACCCAGGGCCACGAAACCGTTTTCCCGCAGGCGGACGGTCACTTCGCCCTGGGCATCGGTGCCGCCGGTCAGGGCGCTGACCGTGAACCGCAGCAGTTCGGCTTGGCATCGGTCAACTGCGCGATGGTGTTATAGGCCGAATCAATGGGGCCGTTGCCATAACTCGCGCCCTTGACGGAGCGTCCGTTGATGGAGAGCTGGACACTGGCCATGGGCAAGACCGTGGTGCCGCAGGTCACATGCAGATACTCCAGGGAAAAGACTTCCGCCGAACGCAGGACGCCTTCGGTGACCAGGGCTTCCAGGTCCTCGTCCATGACATGTTTCTTCTTGTCGGCCAGGGCCTTGAACTGCTTGAAAACGATCTTGAGTTCTTCTTCCGACAGATCGTAGCCCAAACCTTGCAGATGGGTATGCAGGGCATGGCGGCCCGAGTGCTTGCCCAGCACCAGCTGGTTGCGGCTCAGGCCGATGGCCTCCGGTCGCATGATCTCGTAGGTCATGGGATTCTTCAGCATCCCGTCCTGATGGATACCGGCCTCGTGGGCGAAGGCATTGGCTCCCACGATAGCTTGTTGGGTTGGACCATGATGCCGGTGATCATGCTCACCAGGCGGCTGGTGGGGTAGATGTGTTCGGCCTGGATGCCCGTACCGAAAGGCATCAGGTTCTGGCGGGTCTGCAGCGCCATGACCACCTCTTCCAGGCTGGTGTTGCCGGCGCGTTCACCGATGCCGTTGATGGTGACCTCGGCCTGACGGGCGCCGGCCTGGATGGCGGCGATGGTGTTGGCCGTGGCCAGCCCCAGGTCGTTGTGGCAATGCACGCTGAGTGTGGCCTTGTGCATGTTGGGGGTATTGGCCATCACATACTTGACCAGCTCGGCGAATTCCTGGGGAATGGCGTATCCGACCGTATCGGGCAGGTTGACGACCGTCGCACCGGCCTCGATGGCCGCACCGAATACCTGGCACAGGTAGTCGCGGTCGCTGCGGGAGCCGTCTTCGGCGGAAAATTCCACATTGTCGGTCAAGCTCTTGGCGTATTTAACGGCCTCCACGGCGGCATTGATCACCTCTTCACGGGACATTTTCAACTTGTATTCCAGGTGGATGTCCGAAGTGGCGATGAAGGTGTGGATCCGCGGCTTGGCGGCGTGCTGAATGGCCCCCCAGGCCTGATCGATGTCATCTTTGTTGGCCCGTGCCAACCCGGCGATTTCGCTCTTCTTGACGCGCTTGGCAATTTCTGAAACCGCTTCGAAATCGCCTTCGGAGGCGGCGGGAAAGCCGGCCTCGATGATGTCGACGCCCAGTTTTTCAAGCTGGACGGCCAGCCGCATCTTCTCGTTGGTGTTCATGCTGGCACCGGGACTCTGTTCACCGTCCCGTAACGTGGTATCGAATATTTTGACCTGCTCGGTCATGGTTTGTCTCCTTTGGATGGCGTGTCTGTTCCGATCGTCCTTGAATGTCTGTCAAAATTCGTTTGGAGGGTCAGACCTTGCCGAGCATGGGCCGCGGGATGTAGCTGTCGTCTGCTCCCGCGGCGTTAATCCCTGCCTTGATGAAGTCCATAAGGTTTTTGATTCCTTATCACAAATTGCATGACATGGAGACCGCCGGCTTGGCCTTGCCGGTGCACATGTCCGCTGATGTTGTCGTTTGGGCTTGCCGGGTGGCCTCCTTGGCCAGCTTGAACTGAAAGCTGTCCGCCAGGGCATGCCAACTGGCCTCGATGATATCCTCGGATACGCCGATGGTGCTCCAGATCTGATCCTGATCGCGGGACTCGATGAAGACCCGTACCTTGGCGGCGGTTCCATCGCGGCCGTCCACCACGCGGACCTTGAAATCGACCAGCTTCATGGTGTCCAGGTCGGGATAGAAATTCCCCAGCGCCTTTCTCAGGGCGTTGTCCAGGGCGCTCACGGGACCGTCTCCCTCGGCGGCGGTGATCTCATGGCTGTCGCCTACGGAAATCTTGATCGTCGCATGGGCCGAGCAGGGGAACTGCTTGTCTTTCTCGATGGTCACCCGAAACGATTCCAGGTCGAACAGGGGCTTGAACTGTTCGGTAAATTTTTCTAGCATGATCTGAAACGAACCGTCGGCCACGTCGAACTGATACCCCTCGTCCTCCATCTGCTTGATGGCGGCGACGATGGCCTTGCTGTCACAGCCGTTGGCGCACAGATCGACGCCCATCTCCTTGGCCTTGTACTCCACGTTGCTCTTGCCGGCCAAATCGGACATCAGCACACGCCGCTGGTTGCCCACCTGTTCGGGCTCCATGTGTTCATAGGCCCGCGGTTCCTTGATAATGGCACTGACGTGGATGCCCCCCTTATGGGTGAAGGCGCTGCGTCCCACAAACGGACGGCTGTTGAGCGGAACGATATTGGCGGTTTCACTGACGAAACGGGAAAGATTTTTCAGCCCGTCCAACTTCTCCGGCGGGATGCACCGACGGTTCATCTTGGCGCACAGGACCGGGATGATGGTCGTCAGATCCGCATTGCCGCAACGTTCGCCGTAACCGTTGATCGTTCCATGAACCATCACGGCCCCGCAATTGACCGCCGCGATGGCATTGGCTTCGGCCATGCCGCAGTCATTGTGGGTATGAATGCCCAGTCTCAGCGGCCGTGAATCACCGATGCGGGATTTCAGCGAGGCGTCCACCGCGCGGATGATCGTCTCCAGATCAAAGGGCAGGGTGCCGCCATTGGTGTCGCACAGGACGATGAAGTCCGCCCCGGCATCGATGGCCGCCACCAGGGTGTTGAGCGCGTATTCCGGATCATCCCGGTACCCGTCGAAAAAATGTTCGGCATCGTAGATCACCTCCCGGTCATGCGCCTTCAGGAAAGCGACGCTGTCGGCGATCATGGCCAGGTTTTCCGCCAGGGTGTTTTCCATGACGGCGGTGACGTGCAGGGGCCAGGATTTGCCGAAGATGGCCGTTGCCGGTGTATCGCTGTCCAGGATGGCCTTGAGGTTGGGGTCATCGGCGGCGGCGATGCCGGGCTTGCGTGTCGAGCCGAAGGCCGTGATCCGGGCCGTGGTGAAGCATTCCCTTTTGGCCAGCTCGAAAAAGCGCATGTCCTTGGGGTTGGAGCCGGGCCATCCGCCCTCGATATATTGAATGCCGATTTCATCCAGGCGTTTGGCGATCTTGAGCTTCTCATCGGCCGTGAAGGTGATGTTTTCCCCCTGGGTGCCGTCTCGTAATGTGGTGTCGTAAATCAGGATTGGTTGCATGATTGCTTCTCCCTGGCGCAACGATCGGGGCGGGGGACGATCCGCCGGACGGATACGTCCCCCCGAGCCCTTATTTGCGTCGGTTTTCCGGCCGAAGCGCGCGTACCGCGGCACCGGCCTGCCACATTTCCGAGTTATGGATTACCGCCAATTCCTCGTTCAGCTTTTCACGGTAATCCGGTGCACTGTTACATGTCAGCGTGCGGCGGGTCTCCTCACCGGTAATCACGCTGTCATAAAGCTTCTCGAAAACCGGGGCCACGGCATCACGGAAACGCGGTGCCCAGTCCAGTGCGCCCCGTTGGGCGGTGGTGCTGCAGTTGGCGTACATCCAGTCCATGCCGTTCTGGGCCACCAGGCGGATCAGGCTTTGGGTCAACTCCTCGACGGTTTCGTTGAATGCCTCGCTGGGGCTGTGGCCGTTTTTGCGCAAGACGGCGTACTGCGCTTCCATGACCCCGGCCAGGCAACCCATGAGCACGCCGCGTTCACCGGTAAGATCGCTGTAGACCTCTTTCTCGAAGGTGGTGGGGAAAAGATAGCCGGAGCCGATGACGATGCCCAGGGCGATGGTCCGCGTTCGGGCTCGGCCCGTGTAATCCTGGTGAATGGCGAAGCTGGAGTTGATGCCGCTGCCGTCCAGGAAGTTGGTCCGTACCGTGGTTCCGGATCCCTTGGGTGCCACCAGAATCACATCCACGTTTTCCGGTGGAACGATGCTGGTCTGATCGCGGTAGACGATGCCGAAGCCGTGGGAAAAATAGAGCGCATCGCCTTCGTTCAGGCATGCCTTGATGGTCGGCCACATGGCCACCTGACCGGCATCGGAGAGCAGGTACTGGATCACCGTGGCCTTGCGGGCGGCCTCCTCGATGGGCAAAAGGGTCTTTCCCGGAACGAATCCGTCGGCCACGGCCTTGTCCCAGGAGGCGGTGCCCTCACGCTGGCCGACGATCACCTCGATGCCGTTGTCGCGCATGTTCAGTGCCTGGCCCGGCCCCTGCACCCCGTATCCCAGAACGGCAACGACCTCTTTTTCCAGCACTTCACGGGCCTGCTGCAGGGTGAACTCCTCGGATGTGACCACTTCCTCGACGGTTCCGCCAAAATCAATATTCGCCATCTATGACTCCTTGAATAAAATTCTTAAAATATCAGCCTGTTAATCGTTAACTAAGGCTGGATTGGATGAGATGCCGGCAGACCATGCCCCAATGGCATGGCAGCGGCCTTTCAATGGGGTTCCCGGAACAGGGCGATGGTTCCCGTGCGGGCAATTTTTTTGATCCCCATGGGTTTGAGCAGGTTCACCAGGGCCTCATCTTCTCTTCCGATCCGGTGGCCTCGATGATGTAATACTCCACCCCGACATCGACGACTTTGCATCTGAAAATGTCCACGATCCGCAGGATTTCATCGCGGTTTTCCGGTTTGGCGCGTACACAGATCAGTGCCATTTCCCGCTGAACCGATCCGGACCCGGTAAGGTCCCTGAGCTTGATGACGTTGATGAGTTTTCGAAGCTGCTTCTCGATCTGTTCAACCAGTGGTTCGTTGGCTTTGGTGACAATGGTGATCCGGGAAACCTTGGGATCGATGGTTTCAGCCACGCAAAGGCTTTCAATATTGAATCCACGCCCGCTGAACAACCCCACGATGCGCGACAGCACCCCGGGTTCGTTATCCACCAGCATGGTTAGAATATGTTTCTCTTCAGTCATGATCCGTCCTTTTGATAGGGGGATAAGAGTCACACCAGCAGCATCTCGGTGATGGGGGCACCGGCCGGAACCATGGGATAGACACCCTCCTCCTGGCATACCCGAAAATCCATGATCACCGGACCTGGCGTTGCCAGCCCCTGGCGCAAGGTGTCCTCCACTTCATCCGGGCGAGTCGCCCTGAAACCGGTGGCACCGTAGGCCTCGGCCAGTTTGACGAAATCGGGCCCATGTTCCAGGCAGGTACAAGCATAGCGCTTGTCGTAGAACAGCTCCTGCCATTGGCGGACCATGCCCAGGTAACAGTTGTTCAGGATGACCACCTTGACCGGCAGCTTGTATTGCATGGCCGTTGCCATTTCCTGAATGTTCATCTGAATGCTGCCATCGCCGGCCACATCCACCACCAGGCGTCGGGGAAGGCCACTTGCGCGCCGATGGCCGCCGGCAGACCGAATCCCATGGTCCCCAAACCACCGGAGGTGACGAAGTGCCCCGGGCGATCGAAGTGGTAGTACTGTGCCGTCCACATCTGGTTCTGCCCCACTTCCGTGGTGATGATGGCCTCGCCGCGAGTCAATTCGTAGAGTTTCTCGACCACGAACTGCGGCTTGATCTCCTCCTCCTGGGCATAGGCCAGCTTGTACTGCTGCTTCCATTGGTCGACCTGTTCCAGCCAGGGGCCGCGGCTGGCCTTGATCGCCTCCAGATCCTCTTCGGCCAGCAGGGTGTTGAGAATTTCCAGGCAACTCTTGCAATCCCCCACCACCGGAACGCTGACCGGCACGTTCTTGCGGATGGAGGTGGGGTCGATGTCGATATGCACGATCTTGGCTTGGGCGGCGAAGCAGTCGGTCTTGCCGGTCACGCGGTCATCGAAGCGGACGCCGATGCCGATGAGCAGGTCGCACTCGGCGGTGCTCATATTGGCCCGGTAGGTACCGTGCATGCCGATCATGCCCAGGGAGAGCGGATCGGTTCCGGGAAAAGCACCCAATCCCATGAGGGACATGGTCACCGGAATCTGGGCGCTACGCGCCAGGCGGGTCAGATCTTCCGCGCTGTGGGAGAGAATCACGCCGCCACCGGCAAAGATGACCGGCCGCTCGGCCGCCTTGATCAACTCCACCACCTTGTGAAGCTGCTTGGCATTGGGCTTATAGGTCGGGTTGTAGGACTTGAGCCGTACCTTCTGGTTCGGTTTGAAGGTGGTGACGGCCTGCTGGACATTCTTGGGGATATCCACCAGAACCGGCCCCGGACGACCGGAACGGGCAATGTAAAAGGCTTCCTTGAGAATCCGGGGCAGCTCCTCCACCGACGGGACGAGATAATTGTGTTTGGTGCAGGGCCGGGTGATCCCGACGATGTCCACTTCCTGGAAGGCGTCGTTGCCGATCAGGTGCGTCGGGACCTGACCGCAGATGATCACCAGGGGAATCGAGTCCATGTAGGCCGTGGCGATGCCCGTGACGGCATTGGTGGCCCCGGGGCCCGACGTGACGATGCAGACGCCGACCTTGCCGCTGACGCGGGCATAGCCGTCGGCCGCATGCACAGCACCCTGTTCATGGCGTACCAGGTAATGGCGGATTCCTGTTTTGACAACATTATCGTGAATATCGATGGTGGCGCCGCCGGGAAACCCGAAAATGGAGTCCACGCCTTCTTCCTTGAGGACTTCCATCAAAATCTGCGCTCCAGTGAGTTTCATGGGTTGTGCTCCTTTTTTAAATGAACGTTTACTTGACCACCGCCCCTTGGCTGGCCGAGGATACCTGACGGGCATACCGGGCCATGTAACCGGTTCGGATTTTCGGCTCCGGGGCCTGCCACTGGGCGAGACGTTGCTCGATTTCCGCATCCGGGATTTTCAGGGTGATGGTTTTTCCGGGAATGTCGATGGCGATCCGGTCACCCTCGTTGATGATGGCGATGGGGCCGCCCTGGGCCGCCTCGGGAGAGACGTGGCCAATGGCCGCCCCCCGTGATCCGCCCGAGAAGCGACCATCGGTGATCAGGGCCACCGTGGCGTCCAGGCCCATGCCGGCGATGGCCGAGGTGGGCGTGAGCATTTCACGCATGCCGGGTCCCCCCATGGGGCCTTCATAGCGCACGACGATGACATCCCCTGAATTGATGCGGGCGTCCATGATGGCGGCCGTGGCCGCCTCCTCGGAATCGAAAACCCGTGCCGGGCCTTCATGCTGCATCATTTCGTCGAGCACGGCCGATTGCTTGACCACGCAGCCTTCTGGCGCGAGGTTGCCGTAGAGCACGGCCAGGCCACCCTGCCGGTGGTAAGGGCGGTCCAAGGGCCGGATCACCTCGGGATCGCGGGTTGTCGTCCCGGTGATGTTTTCGGCAACGGTCTTGCCGGTGACGGTCAGGCAATCGGTATGGATCAACCCCGCATCAGCCAGTTCCTTGATCACGGCAGGAATGCCGCCGGCCCGGTTCAGGTCCTGGATATGGTGGACGCCACCGGGACTCAAGGAGCAGATATGCGGTGTTTTTTCACTAATTTGATTGATCATTCCCAAATCCAGGGGGACGCCGGCCTCGTTGGCGATGGCCGGCAGGTGCAGGACCGTGTTGGTCGAGCACCCCAGGGCCATGTCCACGGTCAGGGCATTCTGGAAAGCCGCCGGGGTCATGATTTGGCTGGGCGTGATCTGTCGCTGCCACAGATCGAGGATCTGCATGCCGGCCTGTTTGGCCAGGCGCACCCGCGCTGAAAAAACCGCCGGGATGGTGCCGTTTCCCGGCAGCCCCATGCCGATCACCTCGGTCAGGCAGTTCATGGAGTTGGCCGTAAACATGCCCGAACAGGATCCGCAGGTGGGGCAGGCGGCATCTTCGAAGGCGGTGAGCTGATCCGCATCCATCCTGCCGGCCTTGACCGCTCCCACGGCCTCGAAAACCGAGATCAGGTCAATCCGCTTGCCCGGAGCCTCCGGATGTTCCCCGGCCAGCATGGGACCCCCACTGACGAAAAGGGTCGGCAGGTCCAGGCGGGCCGCGGCCATCAGCATGCCGGGAACGATTTTGTCGCAGTTGGGAATCATCACCAGGGCATCCAGCGCATGGCCCGTGGCCATCACCTCGACGGAATCGGCGATCAGTTCCCGACTGGCCAGGGAATATTTCATGCCGGTGTGATTCATGGCGATGCCGTCGCAGACACCGATCGTGCCAAATTCCACCGGTGTACCGCCAGCCATGTAGATGCCGGCCTTGACGGCCTCGGCAATGGTGTTCAGGTGGACATGTCCGGGGATGGCCGTGTTGACCGCATTGGCGATGCCGATCAGTGGACGCTTGATTTCCGTGTCCGTATAGCCAATGGCTTTGAATAGTGCCCTGTGTGGCGCCCGTTCGATCCCCTGTTTGGCGGCGTTGCTTTTCATTCCCGTGGTTTCCTTTCTGAAATAATCCCAAAAAAAATCCGTTATCGCCTTGGGGCTGATAACGGATTTTGCGCTTTGCTGTGCCGGCTGTGCTTAGGCCATTATCGCCCCTGTCTCCTCGTCGTGAAGGAGGACCTCCACTACGAGGATAAGAATAAGACCAATAAGGCTAATGAGGACGCGTAGGCTTTGCATGAATTTCAGCTATTCGTTAATTTTGTTCACCCCTAACAGCCTGTTTCTGTTAAGTCAAGCTTTTTCTTGCCTTTAGACGGGGAGGCCGGTAAGCTTGGATGATCGGAAGCTCACCCTAGGCGGGAAGAAGGAGAAACAGCGCAAATGGATGATACCTGGCAATCGTTAAAAGGGCAATTTCTCATGGCCATGCCCAGCTTGAACGATCCGAACTTTTACCAGTCCGTGACCTGCATGGCCGAGCACAATGCCAAGGGGGCCATGGGAATCGTGATCAATCGTGTCCATCCGGAGATCAACGCCAAGATGATTTTCGACGAATTAAAAATCCCGGCCATGATTGATGCCGAGCAAATTCCCATTCATGTGGGCGGGCCGGTACACGCGAACGAAATTTTCGTGCTGCATGCGGCGCCTTTTACCTGGGAGGGCAGCATGATGATCACCTCGGCGGTGGGACTGAGCAATTCCCGTGACATCCTTGAAGCCGTCGCGGCCGGGCGTCCACCCCGGGATTATCTCATTGCCCTGGGCTGCGCCGGCTGGGGGCCCGGACAACTGGAGAGTGAAATCCGTGGCAATGCCTGGATTACCGGCCCCTTTTCCCCGGAGATCACCTTTCGGCTGGCCATGGAGCAGCGCTGGGAGGCGGCCATGAAGAATATCGGTATCGATCTGGCCCTGCTTTCCGATACTGCCGGTCATGCCTGACGGGGAACGACGACCTTTATCTCGGGCTTGTTACAAATCCGTTGGGGATGCGACATTCGTTAACGCGAACTTCATGCTGAAGAAAAAGAGGGGTAGGTAGGATTGCGTGGAAGCGTCGGGAAGGGTGGGGCAACGCGTTATGCGTTGTCATTCTCCGGTTTGGGCTTTTGCTTGGGTTTCTTTTTTTTTAGGCAAACCTTGTCTTTTCTGACGAAGGCACAGAGCTTGGGGTTGTAGTACTCCTTGCAGTTCAGCGGGTTGTACAACGGGCATTCCGGATGCTTATCTGACATGGCTCTGCTATTCCTTCTGGGTGATTTAGCGCCGACGAGTCGCCCCAGGTTCTATTGCTTCCGCCTTGACCTATAACACTAAATCATAAGATTTACAAGCCATTGTGTTCATACCCGTCACCATTCGAGGCCATTTGCGATGGCCGCGAAGCCTTTGACAATCGATCCATTTAAAGGTAATAGCCTCCCCACAAACACCAACCGCCCGCTCCCGGGCGTGTAACCCCATCCCGGCGTTCGGGGACTTTTTACGAATCCGTCAATCTTGATCGATGAACCTTGCGGACTCGACAGCTGCTGCGTGGGATGAAAAGCGACCGACATGGCTTTAAATGAAACGCTGAGAGACCAGCTCGTCCAGCTGGGCCAAGATACGGCGATCTTGCTTGATGATGCCGCCACGATTGCCGAGAAACACGATGAAGAGCTTTCGCATTGGAAGACGACCTGCGAAACGCTTGGCGCACAGATCGGCGAAGAGACCATGCGCATCGCCGTGGTCGGTACCATCAAGTCCGGCAAGAGCACGTTCGTCAATACCTTGTTCGGAGGTGATTACCTGAAGCGCGGCGCCGGGGTGGTGACCTCCATCGTAACCCGCGTCAGGGCCGGCACCCGGTTGCGGGCCGAGCTTTTTTTCAAGAATTGGGCGGCGATCAACGGTGAAATCGCCCAGGCGGCCATGCTTTTACCTGCGCAGAACCGGTCGGGGGATGAGGCCGGCTTCGACCTTCGTGAGGAAGGGGATCGGCGAATTCTCGAACGGGCGCTGGGTGAACTGGCCACCGACCAATTGATCAGCAATGATACCCGCAGTCCCGGCAGCGTGCTGCTTTCCTCTTACCTTCAGGGCTACGACCGCGTTCGGCCCTATATTGACGAGGGTCACGCCACGGCTGTCTTTGAGGCGGAACGGTTCCCCGATCACCGCGCGTTTGTTGGTGATGACCGAATGGCCGTTTATCTGAACGACGTGCTTCTCGAGATCGATGGCGAGGGGTTCGGCGACGGTGTGGAAATCGCCGACTGCCAGGGCAGCGACTCCCCCAATCCATTGCATCTGGCCATGATCCAGGATTATTTGAGCATGGCCCACCTGACCGTCTATGTGATCAGCAGCCGTACCGGCGTCCGTCAGGCCGATATCCGTTTCCTGTCGATGATCCGCAATATGGGCATTCTGGAAACGGTGGTATTCGTGGTGAATTGCGATTTGGGCGAGCATGAATCCCTGGACGCCCTTCAGGAGGGGCTTGGCCGAATTGCGGCGGATTTACGGTTGATATGCTCCGATCCCCTGATCTTTTCATTTTCAGCGCTGTATCTGCTGCTGGACCGGATGGCGGACCAGCTTTCTTCACGAGATCGCGATCGCTTGGCGCAATGGCGCCGTGAAACCGCCATGGTCGACTTCTTTGACCGTCAATGGACCGAATTCCAGGAATTTCTGATCGTAAAATCAATCGTGAGCGCAGTGCCCTGCTTCTAAAAAACCACCTGGAACGAATGGAAATCGTTTCGGCCGGCATCACCAACTGGATCGGTTTTCACCAAGCCCTGTTGACCCAGGACACCGGTGGCGCCCAGGCGCTGGCCGATCGGCTGCACCATCAGCGCGGACGGCTGGACCGCCTGAAGCTTACGGTCAAGAACACCTTGGAGGGTGCGCTCAATCAGGTGAAAAACGATATGCGGCGGGCTGTGGATCATTTTTTCGATGCTTATGGCGACGGTGTCGTTGCCGCTCTGATCCAGTTCGTGCACACCTATCAGGTGGAAACACCGCATTATGCCGAAAGCCTGCGTACCGCCGGTTTCGCCCGGACCCTGTACCGGGTGTTCCAGGAATTCAAACAGGCAGTGGATACGCATATGGCGGAATCGGTCAATCCCAAGGTGATCCGATTTCTGCGGGAGCAGGAAAAATATCTCGTGGATTACATGGATGAGATTGCCGGGCCTTATGGCAGTATTATCGACGATGCTCTGGCTCAGTATGCCGGTGCCATTGAAGGGGTCAAGATGGCCCACTGGGGTCAAGCGCCGGCCATCCACATCGGCAGCGAACTTTCCGCCATCCGCAAGCAGGCCGCTTTGTCTCCGCCTACTGCCACGGCAACCATGCACTACTCGGCCCAGATGAAAACCGAGGCAGTCATGCACCTGGGATTCCATAAACTGGTCAATTTGATTCGACAGGTTTTCAAACGCCCGGCGGAGAAGACGACGGAGCCCTACCTGGCGCTCACCGCGGCGGTCAAACGGATGAAACGGGAGACGGAGCGGTCGATCCGTTTCCACCTGATGGATCACAAGGAGAATATCAAGTACCAATACCTGTTCAAACTAGCCGATGCGGTCACAAGCGCCCTTCAGCGGCAGATGTTGGAACGTTTTCAGCACCACGGTGCCGATTTGTCGCAGTTGGTGCAGCGCATCGCCGAACAACGCCTCGACAAGGAGAAGGTGACCGCTTCTCTGGGACAGATGGAAACCGTGGCCCGGGAACTGACGACACGGATTGCTCGACTCAAGGCGGAAATTCAACGATTGAGCGCGTGATCGACGACTCATTATCCAACGGAAGGGAGGCAAAATGGTCCAGCACAAGGCCAGAGCCATTGCCGTTGCCAACGAAAAGGGCGGCGTCGGTAAGACAGCCACGGTCATCAATCTCGCAGCCGCGTTCAGCCAGGCGGATCAATCGGTACTGGTGGTGGATATGGACCCCCAGGCCAACGCCACCAAAGGCCTCGGAGTCGCGCTCGATGATAATGCCTTATCAGTATACGATCTGATCGTCGACAACGGTTCGCCGCCGGCTGCCGGTGCCGTTGTCCCCACGGCCTGGGATCGGCTGCATCTGATTCCCGCGCATGTTGATTTGTCCGGTGCCGAGGTGGAGCTGGTGGATGCCGAGGGACGCGAGAACCGATTGAAGGAGGCTTTGGCACCCCTGTTTGACGCGTACGATTTCATCCTTCTGGACACGCCCCCCAGTCTTTCCCTGCTGACGGTCAATGTGTTTACCTGTGCCACGGAAGTGTTGGTCCCCTGCCAGACCCATCCCTATGCCTACGGGGCACTGGCCGAACTGTTCGATACCATCGATGCCGTGCGTGAGGAAATCAACCCGGACCTCGCCATGTGCGGTATCGTTCCGACCATCGTGGATTTGCGCACCCGGGTGGCCAAGGTGATCCTGGGGCAGCTCAAAGGCGATGCCCGTTACCGCGACCTTTTGTTCAATACCGCCATCCGCAGCAACGCCACCATTGCCGAGAGCGTCGATGCCGGCAAGCCCGTGGTCTTTTACCGCCGCAGCAGCTATGGCGCCAAGGACTACAAGGCACTGGCCGAGGAGATCATGGCCATGACAGGCGCATAAGAAAACACGCCCCCTGTCCAAAAAATGCATTCTCCACACGGGAATGAACGCATTTTTTAGGCATAGGACCCGGTCGTGGGAATTCGGTTATTCAGTGGTTATTTTTGCCCGATACAGGCGCAGGCTGTTGGAAACCACGGTGATGCTGGACAGGGCCATGGCCAGGGCCGCCAGCATGGGATGCAACTGACGCAGCAGCATGGGCAGGCTTTCCACCGGATAGAGGGCTCCGGCGGCCACGGGGATCAGCACCGCGTTGTAGAAAAAAGCCCAGAAGAGGTTCTGACGAATCGTCGCCATGGTGGCGCGGCTCAGGCGGATGGCCCGCGGAACCCCGGCCAGGGATCCGGCCGCCAGGATCACATCGGCCGTTTCAATGGCCACGTCGGTGCCGCTGCCGATGGCAAATCCCACATCGGCCTGGGCCAGGGCCGGTGCATCGTTGATGCCGTCACCCACCATGGCCACGCGTTTTTCCGCCTGAAGGACCTTGACTTGGGCGGCCTTGTCCTCCGGCCGCACCTCGGCTTCGACCCGGTCCACACCGGCCTGCCGTCCGATGGTTTCGGCGGATTGACGGTTGTCTCCGGTGAGCATCACCGTCTTCAGGCCCATGGCCTTGAGTTTTTGGATCGCCGCCGGAGAGTCGGTCTTGATCCGGTCGGCAACGCCAATCAAGCCCAGCAGCCGCTTTTCCTGAATGGCCACCATGACGGTTTTTCCCTGGGCCTGAAAACGATCGATTTCCGCTTTTATTTGTTTGGGCAGCAAATCCGATTGATCGGCGAACCAGCCCGGCTTGCCGACCCTGACGACCCGACCGTCAACGGTTGCCCTTACGCCGTTGCCGCCTTGGGCCATGAAGGCGTCGGCCGGCCGAAGCGCCAAGGCAGCGGCCTCGGCCTTGTTGACGATCGCCCGTCCCAGGGGATGTTCGGAGCCCTTTTCCACCGATGCCGCCAGACCGAGCAGTTCCTCTTCGGTCACGCCCTCGGATTCATTGGGGAAAAGATCCGTGACCACCGGTTTGCCCTCGGTAATGGTTCCGGTTTTATCCAGCACGATGGTTGACAAATGCGTGGCGGTCTCAAGCGCTCGGCTGGTTTTGAACAGGATGCCCTGCTCGGCACCCTTGCCGGTGCCAGCCATGATGGCGGTGGGCGTGGCCAACCCCAAGGCACACGGGCAGGCAATCACCAGCACGGCCACCATGCGGATCATGGCCGTGACGAAATCGCCGCTGATCCACCACCAGATGGCGAATACCACCAGTGCAATGACAATGATGGTCGGCACGAATACGGCGGCCACCCGATCGGCCAGGGCCTGGATGGGGGCCTTGCTGCCCTGGGCCTCTTGGACCAACCGGATGATCTGGGCCAAGGCGGTCTCGCGACCCACCCGGGTGGCCGTGAAAACCAGCGTCCCCTGGCCATTGATCGTTCCGGCCGTCACCGTGTCGCCGGGCTGTTTGTCAACGGGGAGGGATTCTCCAGTAAGCATGGATTCATCCACCGTCGATTCGCCGCGCTCAACAACACCATCGACGGGAATCCGCTCGCCGGGTCGGACCCGGACCTGATCCGCCTTGCGCACCTGTTCGATGGCGACTTCCATTTCCCGGTCGTCCCGGATGACGGTGGCGGTTTTGGGACGCAGCCCCATCAGTTTGCGGATAGCCATGCCCGTCTTGCCCTTGGACCGCGCTTCGAGCAGTTTTCCCATTTTGATCAGGGTGATGATGACCGCCGAGGTCTCGAAATAGACATGGTCGCCAACCGCCGGTAGCAGCAGAACGGCCAGGGAGTAAATATAGGCCGTCGATGAGCCCAAGGCCACCAGCACGTCCATGTTGGCGCTTTTGTTGCGCAGGCTTTTCAGCCCGCTAACGTAGTAATCCCAACCCGTATAGAACTGGACCGGTGTCGCCAGAACCAGAAAAAGCCAATTCACCCACGCCTGGTGGCTCCATGGACCGGTGATGCCGAAATCCCTGGCCATACTGAGCAGAAACAAAGGCAGCGTAAAAGCCGCGCCCACCAGGAATTTGCGGGTCTGATCGGCAATTTCCCGCTGACGTGCCTCGGCTTCGGCATCGGAGGGCTCGCCCGCCTGTTGGGAGATGGCACCGAAACCGGCTTTTTCCACGGCGGCGATCAGATCGTCGGTGCCGAGCATGGCCGGCAGGTATTCGACAGACGCCCGTTCGGCGGCAAAATTGACTGCCGCGGAAACAACCCCCGGCGTTTTCTTGCCCAAGGCACGCTCCACATTCATGGCACAATTGGCGCAGGTCATTCCCGTGATGGCAAAGTCGGCCCGGGCAGTGGTTACCTTGAATCCCAGCTTCTCCACCTGCCCAATCACGTCATCCACGGTGACTGTTTTGGGATCAACGGTCACCGCCGCCCGTTCGGCGGCAAAGTTGACATTGGCATCGCTGACGCCGGGCAGTTTTTTTAACCTGCGGGAAATGTTCATGGCGCAGTTGGCGCAGGTCATCCCGGTGATGGGCAGGATCAGTGTCTTTTCCATTATGGCTCGGCCGGATAGTTAATTTCCTGCAAGGTGGCCCGGATGCTTTCAATGGATGCCGGAGCCTCCCATTGAACCATCACGGTTTTTGACTCGGCATCACCCTTGACCGAGGTGACGCCGTCCACTTCGGAAAGCTCGGATTCGATGGACGACACGCAGTGACCGCAGGAAATGTTGGGAACGTTCAATATGATTTGAGACATGACCCGCCTCCTTGGTTGAAATGATTTTTCGGTTGGCCTAAAGTAAGGGGGATTGCGCGGGCTGGCAAGAAACCGAATCAAAAAAGCCCGCTGAAACCCCGCGTGCAGGTGAGAAAAAGAACGGTCCGGAAGAGAGATTAACGTTGACGATATCCCAGCAGGATCAAAAAGCGGGCCTTGCCGGCGTAACCGACGCATTGGTCACGCATTTACGGCCATTGCGGTTTTCCGCACCGGTGACCCATATTTACAACCCGTTGATCTATGCCCGTAAGGGCTACGATTGCTATTTGCAACGTTTTGCAGGAACGACCAAGGAGATCGTGTTGGTGGGGATGAATCCCGGTCCCTTCGGCATGGCGCAAACCGGCGTCCCCTTCGGCGATGTCGACAGGGTGACCCAATGGATGAAGATTCAAGCGGTTATCGGTCAACCGGATACACCGCACCCCAAACGGCCGATTTCAGGCTTCGCCTGCCAGCGCGGAGAGGTCAGCGGTCGGCGTTTGTGGGGATGGGCGAATCGGCGTTTTGGAACGGCGGAAACCTTTTTCAGCCGTTTTTTCGTGCTCAATTACTGTCCATTGGTTTTCATGGAGGCGGGCGGGCGAAATCGAACGCCGGATAAACTGGCGTCGGGTGAGAAGAAAACACTGTTCCGCATCTGTGATCACGCCCTGAGACAATCAATCCTATTATTGCAGCCAAAATGGGTCGTGGGGATCGGTAAATTCGCCGAGCAGCGAGCCTGCTCAGCGCTTAGCGGAATGGGGATCGCCATTGGCCGGATCACCCATCCCAGCCCCGCCAACCCCAAAGCCAACCACGATTGGGAATCGCTGGTGGAAGGCGAACTAAAAACCATGGGTATCGACTTGGCCGCCGGATAGGAACCCATCCCTATAGGAACGGCGGCCTGAACGTCATCGTCGTGTGGTTTGATTTTCCATCCGGACCGGACAGATCCGTCAAATGCTTCAACCGCCTGCCGATGGCTTGCAGGCCGGTGGTGCAAACCCGCCTTTGCCGGTGGGAATCCCATTGGGCCGGAAGGCGCCGGCCGACATGAGTTTCTCAACATCCTTGCAATGACACGCCGGACATTCCAACGGTTCATCCTCCGAGGAGAACACCAGGCGTTCAAACACGTGACAACAAGCCTTGCATTGGTACTCAAAAATCGGCATTTTTACGCTCCTTTGATTTGTGGACGAAAGAATAACCGCCACCATCAATAAGTCAAGTTTTTTGTCCCTAAAATTCCGGGATTCTCCGGCGGCTCACAATTATCCGGGATTCTTTTGGAAAATTCAAAAAGCAGTTGACAAGGCAGAGCATGGATGGGATATGCATGAACAACCGGGTCATTCAAGTAAAACGGGAATTTGTAAAACCGATGCGTATTTCAGTCATTACAACCTACTGGCGGTGGTGGTGGTATCCCCACGATGGGCATGCCTGTTGGGTTCCCTTTGCATGAAACCGGCTTGGTTTCAACAACACATTAACGGACCTTCGGGCAAGCCCCCGGCGGTCCGTTTTCGTTTGGAAGGACCGTGAGTGATCAGGGGCGTTGATGATCGTATCGCTGACGAGGCCATGAAAGGTTCCCATTTTCATAAGGAGGAAGACGATGCTGGTAGTCATGGATGTTTCCGCAACGCCCGAACAGATCGAGCAGGTGGTCAATGTCATCGAGGCAAAGGGCTGCACGGCCCGCCCGATTCCCGGCGGTGACCGGGTATCCATCGGGGTGTTGAACAACGCGGGTCCCTGGACGCATCCCTGTTTATTGGGTTGCCCGGGGTCAAGGACGCGGTGCCGATCACCAAGCCGTACAAGCTGGTCAGCCGGGAGACCAAGGCGGACGACACCTTGATTCAGGTCGCGACGTCGTCATCGGTAATGGGAACCTGACCCTCATGGCCGGACCCTGTGCCATTGAAAGCGAAGACCAGGCCCTGACCATCGCCGGTCATGTTAAAAAATCCGGCGCCCACATGTTTCGCGGGGGGGCCTTCAAACCGCGCACCTCACCGTATACCTTTCAGGGACTTGGCGAGGCAGGGCTCAAGATCCTGGCCAAGGTCCGCGAAACCACCGGCATGCCGGTGGTGACGGAGGTGATGGACACCCAGGCCTTTGATCTGGTGGAGCACTATGCCGACATGCTCCAAATCGGAACCCGCAACATGCAGAACTTCAGCCTGCTCAAAAGAGCCGGCGAATCTTTCCGACCGATTCTGCTCAAACGCGGCTTGGCCGCCACCATCGAAGAATGGCTCATGGCCGCCGAATACATCATGGCCCAGGGCAACCATCAGGTGGTTTTGTGCGAGCGCGGTGTGCGGACGTTCGTGCATCACAGCCGGAACACCCTGGATCTGTCCGCCGTTCCGGTGGTAAGAAAGGAGAGCCATCTACCCATCATCGTCGATCCCAGCCATGCGGCGGGTCGACGGGACCAGGTGCTGCCCCTGTCCCGGGCGGCGGTGGCGGCCAATGCCCATGGGCTGATGGTGGAGGTTCATCACCAGCCTGAGAAAGCCTTGAGTGACGGCGCACAAAGTCTCTATCCGGAGCAGTTCGATATCCTTTGCCGACAGGTGAAGGCCATTTTTAATGTTTCCGGTGGCCAGGAGCCTTTCTAAAGCGACCGTCGCGAATCCGAATGAGAAGATGCACACATAACAGGGAGGGCCTAACGGTGAAGCGCGCCGTGGTGATCGGGGTGGGGATTGTTTTCTGCTTGCTGACCGGGTGTACGCAGGAATCGCAGAACAAGATCGGCCGGTCCATTCAGAACTGGACCGGAACCAATGGTGTATTGGAAATCTATGCCGGTGATAAGCTGGTGCGCCGGTTCATCGGTATCGACAAGCTTTCCACGGCCTATGGCACTTCGGATAACACCGCGCGGCCTTACCGTTATGGGTACGGGTACCTGGATGCCAACCTGAACATGGTCCGGGATGCGAACGAACGGAAAGTTTACTTCGAGTTCTCCGATTACGCCACCAACTACATCTTTTTTGAAAATCCCCAGTAGGGCAAGATATCCTCCCCGACGGGACGGCAACCCATCGCCGGGGAGGAGAGGAAGCGCACCTGAAACGGCTTATTTCTTGGTGCCGCGTTGCACATAACGGGCTTTGACCCCCAAGGTCACTTTACGCAAGCGGATCGATTTCGGGGTTATTTCCACGCGCTCGTCATCGCGGATAAAATTGATGGCCTGCTCCAGGGTCATGGGACGGATCGGTGCCAGGACCACGTTCTCGTCCTTTCCCGAGGCGCGCATATTGGTCAGCTTTTTCTCTTTGGTGGGATTGACGTTGATGTCCGATTCACGGTTGTGCTCGCCGATGACCATGCCTTCGTAGACCGGCTCCCCGGGAAGGATGAACAACCGGCCCCGCGGTTCCAGATTGTAAAGGGCGTAGGGTACGGCACTGCCCTGGCGGTCGGACACGATGGAACCGGTGAAGCGGCTGGGAAAATCACCGCGATAGGCCTCGTATCCCAGGAAGTAGGAATTCATGATTCCGGTCCCCCGGGTATCGGTGAGAAATTCGTCGCGGTAGCCGATCAAGGCCCGGGAGGGAATGGAAAACTCGATCCGTACTCGGCCGGTGCCGGTATTGATGAGGTTCATCATTTTTCCCTTGCGTACGGAGAGCTTCTCGGTGACCACCCCCATGAAGGCCTCGTCGCAATCCACAAAAAGCCGCTCGATGGGCTCCTTGACCACCCCGTCCTCGGTCTTGAGAATCACCTCCGGACGACCCACGCAGAACTCGAATCCCTCCCGACGCATGGTCTCGATAAGGATGGCCAGCTGAAATTCGCCGCGGCCCTTGACCACCACCGAATCCCGGTCACCGGTGGCGTCCACCTGGATGGCCACGTTGAGCAGCGTCTCCTTTTTCAGGCGCTCACGGATTTTGGCCGATTGGATATAGCGGCCTTCCCGGCCGGATAAGGGGCCGTCGTTGATGGTGAAGAGCATGGAAACGGTGGGCGGATCGACGGTAATGCGCTCCAGGGCATGTGGGGCGTCTTCCGTACAGATGGTATCCCCGATGGTCACCTCGTCGATGCCCGAGAGAATGGCGATCTCACCCGCGCCCACCCGGTCCACGGGGGTAATGTCCATGCCTTCGTAAACCTGCAGGCGGGTCACCTTCAACGGCCGGTGGTTGCCGTCGGCATCGATGCAGATCAGGCGATGCCTGGATTCGGCCACGCCGCCCACGACCCGGCCCACCGCCAGGCGGCCCAGGTAATCCGAGTACCCCAGATCGGAGACCAGCATCTGAAAGGGCGCATCCGCGGCAAAGCGCGGAGGGGGGATTTCGCGCAAAATGGCGTCAAAAACATGATGCAGGTCGTCGGCCAAACGATCCGGCGCCGGGCCCGCCACCCCGTCCCGGCCAATGGCATAGAACAGCGGAAACTCGAGCTGATCCTCGTTGGCATCCAGATCGATCAAAAGATCATACACCTGGTCCAGGACCGCTGCTGCACGGGCGTCCTTGCGGTCGATCTTGTTGATCACGACGATGATTTTAAGCTTGGATTGAAGGGCCTTTTGCAGCACGAAGCGTGTTTGCGGCAGCGGCCCCTCGGAGGCGTCGACCAGCAGGATGGCACCATCGACCATGGAGAGGGCGCGCTCCACTTCCCCACCGAAGTCGGCGTGACCCGGAGTGTCGACGATGTTGATTTTTACCCCTTGATAGACCACGGAACAGTTTTTCGCGGCAATGGTGATGCCCCGTTCGCGCTCCAGATCCATGCGGTCCATGACCCGTTCATCCATTTGCTGGCCTTGGCGGAAAAGGCCGCTTTGGCGGAACATGGCATCGACCAGGGTGGTTTTGCCATGGTCAACATGGGCAATGATGGCAATATTGCGAAGTTTGTCGTTGGTTGAAAAAGACATGCGGGTTCGTTTCATCCTTTAAGATTAAATGGGCAATATAGCCATCTGCGGACTCAAAGCAAGGTTCGAAGTCGGATTTAATTTTGACGGATTCGTAAAAAACCTGAAAAAGCGTCACGGCCGATTCAGTCGGCATTTTCCCTTGATCGGGTGTCCCGGTGATGAACCGGCGATCTCTTCCTTCAGCATCGGACTGATCGCCGGTCGAGGCCCTTGATTTTTTGCAGGGCGATGTAATCCCGTTGCTCAGCCATCAGCAGGGAGGGGGAAAGGGCGCAATGGAGCTTAAGGACCGTCACGTCGGTCGTCTCCCGGACGACGACGCCGTTGATCGGTGCACTACGGCCACTGTCGAAAATGATTTCTCCCAGTACGGACTGTCCCTTTCCATAAACACCGGAACTGGCCAGGCAGATACCATCCTCGGACACATCCAGCACCGGGCAGGTGAACACCGGCGCCGACTGCGGATCGCCAATTTTCTGAACGAAGACAGGGGTGGGGGGCGTTTCATAGTGGATTCGGTAGGCCTGACGGTTTTCAGCGGCAAGGTCCCCATGGCGATGGACACCATCGGCCGTCCGGGACCAAGGCCGTCGAATCAACCGCCACAGCGTGATCAGGGCAAGCATCGTACTGATTAAGAGGGTGGTGGTGAAGTAATAGCGTCCATGGGCGGTCGTTCTGAAGTAGGATGCGCCCCGCAAAGACCACGTTGTCAGGATGATTGCCAAACTGAGCAAAAAGGTGAGGAGATGGGCTTTCATGATGGCTCTTCCGAAATGATGCGGATGACCGTATTGATCACCTCATGGGCATCCGGGCTTTTCACCACCACGGCATCGGCGCCGGCGGAAAGCGCCCGCTGGCGGGTGGCGTTGTTGTCATCGGCGGTAAACAAAATCAGTCGTGTATTCTTCAGTTCAGGGTTCTCGCGCACCCGCGTGCAGATGTCGATCCCCGAGAGAACCGGCAGCATAAAGTCAATCACGGCGACTGTCGGGCGGAGGCGGTGGATCAGTTCCAGCCCCGAGGTGCCATCGGCAGCCGTGTGGGGAATAAACCCCGCTTTCTGGAACAAACGGGTATATAATTTGACAATCACCGGGTTGTCGTCGACGATGACCACCTGCCGGTTGGCGTCGGATGGTTGTTCGGCGGCATCCGCCGCGTCAGCCGTGGCACGAATCACCAGCAACGCATCGCCGGACTTGAGCATCTCCTGGGCTTCGGGCATGAGACGGTCGTGGTTTCGCCGGCGCAATCCCAGGACCGGCCCCGAGAGCTGTTCGGCGGCTTGGGCGACCGTGGCGCCGATCAAGGCACTGCCCGCATTCAGCGGGATCCAGCGAGGCGCGTTGACCGGGTTCGTTGTCAGGCAGACGTCATTCCGGTGACCGGTGGCCAGAAGCATTTCCCGGGCAATCTGGGTGCCTGCGGTGGTAAAAGGTGAGATCACCGTGTCCGCACCGGCTTTATGGAGTTTGCTTTCCACCTGGGGATCATTGGCGCGTGCGATAATACGCAGGGTGGGGTTCATTTCGCGGGCGGTGAGCACCAGAAAGACGTTTTCAGGATCGGAACCCAGCAGCGCCAGAAGCCCCCGGGCCTGTTTGATGCCGGCATCCAGGAGGATCTGCTCCCGCGTGGCGTCTCCTTCCAGGTAAAGATATTTCTGATCCTTTCCCAGATCGGCCGCAGGCACCTGATCCACGACCACGAAGGGTGCCCGTGCGGCGTTGAATTGGTCGGCTGCCGCGCGGCCCACGCGGCCAAAGCCGCAGATGATCTGGTGCCCTTTCAGCGATTGAATTTGACGCTGCATTTTTCTTTTCTCCGCACGTCCACTCCAGGTATTTTCGAGCAGGGATTCCCCCAATGCCCGGCCGGCAAGCGCAAGCCCCAGGATACTACAGAAGATCAGGCAATCGAGAATGCCTGCCCTTTGGGCGAAAGCGGTATCACTTCACCGTAGCCGACCGTGGAGATGGTGATCGCCGACATGTAGAGCCCCTGGAAAAAAGTATATTTTTCCAGCAGCATGTAGCCAAACGTCCCACCCAACAAAATGGTGAAAAAAATCCCAACCGCAAAAAAGATCCGTTTGCGCGTTCCCATTTGCCTGCTCGTTAAATTATTCGGTTGTGAACCTTGAGTCAGTATCGGCGGAAAGGGGATTGTTCTTGAGGTGGGGAATCCGCAGATTGGTGGATGGAGATGCCAGATCCCGGTGTCCGATGATGTCAATCGTCACCGGGATTTGGCATTAACGCGCGATATTCAACCGTTGCCGGGCGTCAAGCCGCGGCAACAACCGATTCGATTTTCTCCCAGATGAACTGGGCCACTTCTTCGGCCGAGGTGGTTTCGATCACGGCCAGATCCTCGCAAAGGGCTTCTACGGTGTCTTCTTCAATCTCTGTTATTTTATTCACCAGGAAGGCATCCACCTCGCCATCCGCGGGCAGAAGACCGCATGCCCCCACGGCACCGATAAACTCGCCATCCATGATAATCGGAACCACGATTTTCATCAGGCCGGCATCGCAGGCCTCGATGACCGGTTTGCCTTCTTCCTTGGCTTGATGGGCCAAGTTCATGTGCGCCACGGCGCAGATGAAGGCCTGCCCCTTGTCCGTGGCCTTGATGGCCGGGCAGAGGCGGTTGACCCATACCTTGTTGTCGGTAATGCGGATGCCGTCGGTGTTGAATACATTGGATTCCAGGCCCGAACGGGCATGAATTTCCTTTTCCAGTTCGACCCATTTTTCGAGGGGCAGCAGATCGGTCAGTTCCACGGTGTCACTCCTTGGGGTTGATGTCGCTCGGCGTCGGACAGGACGGCTTTCTTTGTTAGCATTGATCCCCTACGAGGGAAAAGGGCTTTCCGCCAGCCAGGCCTTGAGACGCTGCATGCCGGTATCGATGGAGATGCCGGCGGTATAGCCCAGATCCCGTTTGGCCGCCGAAATGTCAAACCAATGGGCCGTGGCCAGTTCGCGGGCCACAAAGCGGGTCATGATCGGTTCATGACGGATGCCGAAAAGATGATAGGTCCCTTCCAGCAGCGTTCCGATAGCATAGGCCATAGCGGGCGAAAGGGTGCGTGTCACCGGCCCTTTGCCGCCGGCGGCCAAAATCCGGTTGACCATCTCCCACAAGGCAATGGGCGCATCGTCACTGATGAAATAAACCCGGCCGGACAATTCCGGATGATGCTGCAAGGCTTCCATGGCCAGCAGGTGGGCGTGGGCGGCGTTGTCGATATAAATGGTATCCACCCGGTTGCGGCCGTCGCCCACCTGTCGCAGACGGTGGGATCGGGCGATGATGCGCGGTGCCAGATGATTGTCTCCCGGACCCCAGATCAGATGCGGCCTGAGCGTGATCGTGCGCAGTTGGTCATCGGCGGCAGCGCGCACCAGCTGTTCGGCCATGGCCTTGGTCCGTGGGTAGTGGGCATGGTAGCGGGTCGGGTAGGGGACCGACTCGTCAATCCCCGCCATGTCCTTGCCATTGAAAACCACGCTGGGACTGCTGGTGTAAATCAACATGGGGACCCGGCAGGAACGGCAGGCGGTGATCACATGGCGCGTGCCGGTGACGTTCACCGGGTAATAGGCGTCGGCCGGGCCCCAAACGCCGGCCTTGGCGGCCACATGGAAGACCGCATCCTTTTCGCGCACGGCGTCTTTAACCGCCCCGGCATTTACGATATCACCGCGCAACTGGCGCACGCCCAGGGCATCCAAATGCGGATGCGAGCGACGCGAAAAACTGGTCACGCGGTGCCCTTGGGCAACCAGTTGACGGATGATGGCGCTACCGAGGAAACCACCGCCACCGGTCACCAGGATGTTTTTGGATGAACCGGTACCGGGTGTACGAAATGCTCGCATACGGGTCATGGTGAAGCCGTTTCGGTTCGAAGTTGCTTGGCGGCCCACACGGCCAGCTTTTCCCTGAAGATTTTCGAGTTGTGGCGGATGTCCACCGGAAAGGCGCGGTGAAACAAGATCGTTTGGATGTCTTCGGTGATCGGGCTGCCTTTGGCCAATTCCAGAAGCTCATTTTTCAGCTGGGTCTTGTTTTTGCCGTTGTCCCTGGGCTCCAGCTCGATGCAGATCACGGGATGCTGCCGGCCGTCTGTTCCCACACCGACCAGGGCACTGCGGAACACCCGGGGGTGGTTGTTGAAAATGGCCTCGCAAGGAATGGTGAAAAGGGTACGTTTTTCGGTCACGACGCGTTGGTTTTTACGTCCGCAGAACCAGATGCGTCCTTTTTTGTCCATCCAGCCCAGATCGCCCATGCGGTGCCAGAAACCGGTATCATCATCGTTGATCTTCGATAGGGTGTTATCCTTGGGCCGTTCATAGTACCCGCGGGTGACTTGGGCGCCGCGCACCGCGATCTCGCCGGTTTCCCCGTCGGGCACGGCCAAATCATCGGTCCAGGACGCGATCGGACCATCACTGATGCGGATGATCCGGACGTCCACACCGCTGATCGGTCGCCCCACACACATCCCGAATCCCTGCTCACTGAGCTTGCGGGTTTCATTGAGGATTTCATGGCTGCCAAAGGCACTCACCGGCATGGCCTCGGTGGCACCATAGCCGGTATGGATCTGGGCTTCATCGGTCAACATGCTGCTAAACCGTTCGACGATCGCCGGGTTTGCCGCGCCCCGGCGGTGATGACCCGCTTCAGGGTCGGCAGTTTGATGCCTTTTTCCTGACCATAGCGTCCCACCCGGTTGAGCAGGGCCGGGGAGGCGAACATGTTAGTGACCCCATGGTTGCCGATGGCCTCGATGATTTTTTCCGGGTTGACCCGTGCCGGTTGGGTCGGGTCCATGTCCGGAATGATCGCGGTCATGCCCAATGCCGGATCGAAGAGAGCAAAAAGTGGAAAGGTCGGCAGATCGATGTCGTCGCTGCTGATGTCGAATTCGGCCTGAATATTTCGGACTTGGGCATCGAAGATCCCATGGGTGTAGATCACCCCCTTGGCCGGTCCGGTGCTACCGGTGGTGAAAAGAACCGCGGCGATCTCATCCGCTCGCGTGTCGGCCATGGGATAGGGCTCCCATTGCGTTTGGCGCACCTGGCGCAGGGTCGTGCCGCCCCAGAACCAACGGCTTCCCACGGTGACCACCACGCTGACGCTTTTGAAAAAGCGGGGCGCCAGAACCCGCAGCACATGCGCTTGAGGAATGCCGACCAATGCCTGGGCCTTGCTTTCCGCCAGACAGTTCAGCATGCGGGCGATGCCCATGCCAGGATCGACGATGACCGGTACGGCCCCCACTTTGAACAGGGCGAATACCAGGGCAAAAAATCGAGACTGGGCTTGACCATTAAAATCGTACGGATTCCCCGGCTGATTCCGATCTTGTCCAATCCCCAGGCGATGCAGTCCGATTCGATATCCAGCTGCCGGAAGGTCAGATGCGTATAGGCCACGCGTCCCTGGCGGTCCCTGCCACACGGACAAACGACCGCGCGTTTGTAGGGCTGGGTCCGTGCCATCTGGTGGAGATAGGTGGCCACATTGACGATGGATCCGGTTGATGCGGCTTGCGGCGTTAAATCCATCTCAAACATCCCCTATCGCGGGTTTCGTTTCAAAAAATCCTGTACCCGTTCAATCACCATTTCGGGTAAGTCTTCATTCAGATAGTGTCCGGCATGATCGAACAGATGGTGCTCTGCCGAGGGAAACCGTCGGCACCACGCCTGATAATAATCCGTGTCAAACACAAAATCGTGACGTCCCCAAAGAATCAGCATGGGCAGATGGGCCAGACGGGGCAATCGTTGTTCGGTGGCTTGAACGATTTCGAATCCGGCATCACGGGGTGACAGCGGGATATCCTGGACAAATCGCAGGGTCGCCAGACGATTGTGTGGACAATGATACGGTGCCAGCAGCCCCCGTCGGACGTCGGTGGAAAGCCTGGTGTAGGGTGCCATATGGATGGCTGCCCGGGCAAACAGGTTGCCATGCAACACGGCCGGTGTGGCAAACCAGCTCAGGTTGCGAATGAGCCACAGGCGCAGGGGAAGCCGCTTTTGCCCCGGCGGTGAAAAGGCTGCCGTGTTGGTGATGATCAGCCGGGCGACCCGCTGGGGATGGGCCGCGGCCCAGGCCATGGCGATCATGCCGCCCCAGTCGTGAACCATCAGGGTGATCCCGGTCAGATCCAGGTGGTCCATCAAGGCGCCAAAATCCGCCAGGCGGTCCTTCAGCCGGAAGCCGTACCGGGTGGTGTCGGGTTTGGCCGACAGCCCGCAGCCCATATGGTCCGGGGCAATGGCACGATAGCACGGCGAGAGGGTTTGGATTACCCGGCGGAAATAAAAAGACCAGGTGGGATTGCCATGCACCATGACCACCGGTTCGCCCTGACCCTCGTCCACGTAATGGTAGGCCAGCCCGTCGCGATCCAGGAAATGGGACCGGAACGGGTAAAGGGGTGCATAGTTGCGTGGATCGACGGAATGGCTCAAGGTTTTCATGATGGTGTATCTTCGGCCACGGGAACCAGGGCCAGTTCAAAATTTTCCATTTTGTAGATCGGCAGGCCATCCACCCAGAGCAAGCCGTCGGCCCGCATCACCGGGGCAACGCCATCCCGAATCGCGGTGATGACCGCTTCAACGGTGACCATTTTGTTTTTCTGGATAATCTGCCCGCGGTAACTCCAGTTGTGGCGGCTGTCTGGTGACAGGCAAAAGCGGTGGGTCGCGATCCGTTCGGGCCAACGCTTTATTGCCACAGTTTTAAGCAGTTGTAAAAAGGATTCGACGCCGAGGGAACCGGGGCACACCGGATCCTGGAAAAAATGAGCCTTGAAAAACCACTCCTCGGGATCGACCTGTTTGCTGCCGCGAATGTATCCCAGGCCGGCAGCGCCGCCGTTCGGCAGATATGCATCGATGCGATCGACCATGAGCAACGCCTTGCCGGGCAGCATCAGGCGGTCGGTGGTGGTCGGCAGCCTTCGGCATCCGCTGGCGTCAGCGGTGTAAGGCTGGGCAACGATTCTCCGCCCACGTCGGTGCCGGCGTAATCCGCCAACGCTTGAACCAAACGGTCGGCCCTGCCCAAGCCTTTTTGCTGGCCGAGGGCCTGGGCCGAGAAAAAGCCGAAATAGGTATCACCCATGTAAACCGGATCGCCACTGGCGAGTACCTCGAATTCGAAATTCTCGATGATCATCTCGGCGGCTTCACTCACCTTGGTCATGCGACAGCGCATGGTCAGGGCGCCGGTGCCGGGTGTTACCGACCGGTGCAGGATGCCGCTTCCGCCCAGATTGCGGAACTTCAGGTCCTGCTGACTGTGCAGGGCCGAGCCGGCATAGGCCGCCAGCCAGCCGCAGGGTTGCAGGGCGATTTCCAGCAGCACGCAAAAGGGCATCACCCCGCTATGGTCGGCGGCGAAGTACCATTCGCCCGGAGGGACGTCGTATTCGGCGGTCACCCATCCATCGGCCTTGAGTTCCCAGGGCGGCGGCTCCACGTGGCTTACCCGATCCATGAAACAGTACGGTGGGCCGGGCAGACGCGCGATGGTGCGCTGACGGTCGAACACGCGGTAGGGTTCGCCAAACGCCTCGGAGGGATTGCCCACGGCAAAGGCCAGGATGGAAGCCCGGTCATAAAGCCGCGTTGTGGACGGTGCCTTCGGCGGTTGTAAGGGTTGAGATGCCTGTCGCTGCCACAGGGCCTCGATTTCGGCCATGCTTACCCCGGTCATCTTCATGGACATGCCCTTGAAAAAGACGATGGGGCGCCCGTCGGCGGACATGTGCGCATCGGCGATCACATAGGGCTCGGGGGCCATCCCGATTTCGCTGATCTGGATCTCGTAATGCACGTGGGCGGTTTTGGGGGTCACCGGACCACGGCATTTGAGACGCGCCGGGCTGCCGATCACGGGTTCATAACAAACGCCGGCCTTGTCCGTCACCCATCCCATGCGTTGGAGGAAAACACGCAGGGTATGGGCGCAGCATTCGTACATGAGCGTACCCGGCATGACCATGTCGTCCACGAAATGGCAGGTCAGGAACCAGTCGTCCGGATGGATGTCCGCCTCGGCGCGGATCAGCCCCAAACCATAACGCCCGCCCTGGGGATCCAGGTCGAGAATACGATGGATCAAACGCATGCGCCCATCGGGAAGCCACAGGGAAGGGGCCAGGGCGATGCCGGCGAAGCGCTCGCCAAAACAGCCGGCCAAGTCACCGCGACGTAGGGCTTCCACTTGGTCGTCGGTGTAGGCTTCACGGACCATGGGCACCATCGGCCGCCAGCCCGGCGGACAGGTGCCGGCGATGGGACGCCGTTCCGGCTCGGTGAGGATTATCCCCCCCGAGTTTTCCACCTCGGCTTCGGTGAAGAAACCGGCACACCCGTCGCGCATGGTGATCAGATGGTCATCGCCGATAACCCCTTCGAAACGGAAGAAAAACATCCAGGTATCGCCTTGACGCACGAAGCGGTCGATGGCGATGTCGTAGCGAATCGTCTCTCCCGGCCGGGGAAGCCCCCGGTGAAAGGTGATCTCGGCGTCCAGCAGGCGATAGGCCCGTTGCCCCTTCACCCGATGGTCGATGCCCAGGTAGGCGCTGAGAAAAAGATCGGCCTGACCGGCCTCGACGCTGATGCACACCGGTGCGCGATCGCCATCCAGGTACCAGGCGCCAGGCAGGACATCGTGTTCGGTAACCACCCGCCCCGACTCCATGGAAAGCATCTCGCCATCCACGGAAAGGATCCGATCCACCAGCATCAAGGGCTCGTCGGGCAGACGCACCCGCACCCGGTAGGTGTCCACCTCATCAAAGGCCGGTCCCAGCATGCGGCCCACGCTGCCGATGGCGAATTGCATGCACATCTCGCGATCAAAGGCCACGGCGGGTGTCGGGGGGGCCGGCGTTTCGGCAAAGGACGGTGCTTCCGGTTGCTCACCGGGAGGCGGGACAATGCGTGCCATTGGCGGCATCACCACCGTTTGCGACCCGGGCACCCAGACCCAAGAGGCGGTTTTGCAAATCGAAGGCGTCGGCGAAACTGCGGGACAGCTGGCTGGACAAGTCCAGAAATTGCTCATGGGCACCGGCCGTGGCGGCCATGTTTTGCTCTGCCGTGTCCATGAGGGTCGCCCAAAGGGGGGCGTCGTGGCGGACTGGAGCAGTGTTTTCCGGTGGCGTCGGCGGTGCCGGTATCGGGTTCGTTTGCGGTGCCACCGCAGCCGATGTTTTTACTGATGACGACGGCGGAGAAGGTTTGGGTGCCCTGGGCAGTTGCGGCGCAATGGCCTGGCCTCCCACGGTCACGCTCACCGTGGCGGTGGTGCCATGAAGGGGGATCGGCGCTGTCGTCTCAGGGTCATCATAAAGCGGCTGCAGATCCAGCGGTACGCGCTCCACCGTCAAGCGGGCCAGGCAGCGCAAAAGCCCCGTCCATTCATCGTCGGCACGGTGGTTGGCGGCCACGGCCAGATGGGGGCTGTCGTCCAGAATGCGATCGATCATGCGCGAGCACGAGGCCCGCGGGCCGGCTTCGACAAAAATGCGGATGCCGTCTGCATAGGCCTGTTGAATGGTTTTGGGGAAATCAAAACCCGCAACCGCCTGGTGCTCGATGGAATCGGCGATGGCGTCGGCCGTTACATCATAGGCTTTCGCCCAACTGCAGCTATAGACGGTCAGCCCCGGGCGGGGTGTTGTCGGGAAGTGGTGCAGATCCCGATAGGCCTTGGCCACCGGTCGGGCCGCGTCGCAATGCACCGTGACGACGCCGTCCAGAAAGACGGCCTGGCAATTCAGCACGGCAATGGCCTGCTCGACCGCCACGCGCGTTCCTCCGATCACGCACTCATCCGGTGAATTGATGATCAACAGGCGCACACGGGGAGTGCTGTCAATGACGCGATGGACCTGATCGGCGGTACGGTTGACCACCGCCACAGTCCAGTCCACCGTTTCCCCGGCCGGGATTTGCCAGGCCTGGCGCAGGGCGTGGCAAGGACCGGCCAATTGGGTGGAAAACAGGTTCGTGGCCTGCATGCGGGCCAGCATATCGCCGCGATCGGCCCATACGCTATGGGCGAAGAGGGCGGCGGATTCGCCCAGGCTGTACCCGATGATGGCGTTCGTGGGAACGGCAAAACGGTTGAGAATCTGAGTCATCAAGCCGCCGTACACCACCTGGCCGAAGATCATGTTGAGGATATCGTCTTTGAGTTGGCGTTCGGCACGCGGTTGCCATCCAGGGGACCAATCCCGACCCCAAGGCATCAGGTGCCAGGGACGCATCTGGGTCAACAGGCGTGCCGTACCTTGATCCATGCCGGCCACGATATCGGGAAAACGCAAGGCCAGATCACGCCCCATGCCCAGGTAATGGTTGCCCGATCCCGGGTAGACCATGGCGATACGGGCCTTGGGCCCCAGGGGATCCTTGCGGTAAAAAACCTGTCTGTCCAACGGATCGGGTTGGCCGGACGTTACCGCCCGTCGTGCCCGGGATAGGATGGCGGCACGATCGCTTTCGTCTTTCAGCAACAGGGCCACGGCCCGGCCGTGGGCAGAGTCCGGTGCTTGCGCCTGGTACCATTGCCGGGCGGCGGCAGGGATCGACAACCGGTCGGCGGTTTTGAGATGGGTTTCCAGGCCACTCAATCCTGCCATCAGCTGCTCGGCGGAATCGCCAGTGACCACAAACAGCCCCACGGCGTCACGGTTCACGGTCGGCAGGCAAAGTGCAGATAGGGCCGGATCAACGGTCTCCTCTTCCTGAAGCAGGACATGGGTGCAAGTGCCGTCCATGGTGATGGTGCTGGAGAGCGCCGTGCGGGGCCCCTCCTCACGGTTGCGATACCAGGGTTGGGATTGCCGGGGAATGTGAAACGGTATCTCGAAATCCATGGATGGGGCCGTCTGCGTAAAACCCGGCAGCGGAGGAAGCGTGCGGTGGTGCAGACAAAGGGCGGTCTTGGCCAGTGCCAGGAGACCGTCGGCGGCGCCGGTATGCCCGCAGATCGACTTGACGCTGCCAAGTGCAATGGCCCGTTCGGCACCGCGATAGGCAGGACCGCTGAAAAATGAGCCCAGGGCTTCTATTTCCATGCGATCCAGGTCGGGCTGGGCCGCACCATGGGCCTCGACATAGGCGATCGGCGTCGTGGTCAGGATGGCGGACCGGGCAAAACAGCGCCGCAGCGAGCGGGTATAGGTGGCCTTGCTGACACGACCGCTGGCCGGCGAGTCACCACCGGCGCTGCCGATCCCCTGGATGATCGCGTAAATCCGGTCCCTTTGGGCGCGGGCAAGGGAAAGGGGCTTGAGTACCAGGCCACGGCCGCATCGCCGGGCAAACTGCCGTCGGCCGATGCATCGAAGGGGCGGACATGGTTTTGACGCGAAAGCGGCAGCATCGAATCCCGGCGAACGACGTTTCGGCCCTCGCCACCCAAATCCACGGCCGTTACCAGCATGGTTTCTGCGTCGCCCTGCTGAATCCGGTCCACGGCCACCTGAAGCGCTTGAATGCCCGAGGCGGCATCCGCGGAAACCACGAAACTCGGCCCTCCGAAACGAAATTCGCGGGCCATGCGGCTGGCCACGATGCCCCCCAGGCGCCCATGACCCTTGGCGCGGTCAATGGCGGTCCACAGGCATCACGTAGCTCTTCCAGCCATCGATCCAGCGCCTCCCCAGACGTCGGCAGGGCATACCGATCGCGCCAGGCCTGGATGGCCGGGAAGAGTTGCCAGCGCAGATGAAAATTGGTCGCTTCGAAATCGAAGTTGATGCCGACCACCACCCCCATGGCTTCACGGGCCTCGCGCAGGGCCAGGCCGGCGTCGGTCAAGGCGGCAGCCCCGGTTTTAAGGGCCAGCAGTTGCTGGGGAAGGATGCGGTCGATTTCGTTGGGCGGTATCTGGAACTCGCCGATGCCCACCTGAAGCGCGTCGATGAAGGCCCCATGGGGATCTGCACCCTTCAATGCCGAGGTAAAGGTGGCATCGGTGCCTTTCCAGCGCCCCGATGGGCGCTGGCCAATGGCGCTCTGACCCTGGAAAACAGCCGTTTCGAATGCCTTTAAACTTTCAAGTGAACCGGCATGCACCGCCATTCCGACGATGGCGACCGGTTCAGGCGGGTGTTGCGGCTGAATTTCATGCACACTGGCGGCTGTTTTCGTGGTTTTCGTTTCGGCCGGCCACTCCTCGAAAAGTGCATGGGCATTGATACCGCCGAAACCAAAGGCGCTGACGGCCGCCCGGCGTGGCAGACCCGCTTTCCGGGGTGTCCATGCAGCAGGGGCCGTTTGCACGCGGAAGGGGCTGCCGGTCAACGGACTATCCGCCGGCGCATGCTCAAAATGGATCGAGGGTGGCAGGGTCTGATGCCGCATGGCCAAAAGGATCTTGATCATGCCGGCAGCACCGGCGGCGGTCAAAAGGTGCCCGATCTGCGATTTCACCGAGCCGATGGAACAGCTTTGCGGCGCGGCCTCTTTTGATGCCCATAGCGCCAGCATGCTTTGGATTTCCGTGGTGTCGCCGGCCTTTGTTCCGGTGCCATGGCATTCGATCAGATCCACATCCGTCGGTTGCCAGTCGGCGGCACGGTAAGCCGCCTGCATGGCGCGGACCTGACCCCGGCTTTCGGGCGCCAAGAGGTTGCCCCGCATGTCGTTGGAAAGACCGATGCCGTGGATCACCCCCCAAATGGTGTCCCCCTGGGCAATGGCATCCGCAAGGCGCTTCAACACCAGAATGCCCACACCCTCGCCGACCACCAGCCCGTCGGCCCGATGATCGAAGGGAGCGCAACGTCCCGACGGGGAGAGCGCCTGAAGCTGACTGAATCCGGTTTGGGTGTAAAGGCATTCGGGGCGTGAAACCCCGCCGGTGACCACCATGTCGGTGCGTCCGGCAAGCAGGCTGTCACAGGACAGCTTCAGCGCGTAAAGAGAAGACGCGCAAGCCGCATCCAGGGTAAAGCAATTACCGCCGAATCCCATTTCGGCGGCCAATAGGGCCGCCGGCAGACCATCCACGCGGCTGGCCAGGGCTTCATTGCGGGAAATCGTCATCGGCTGCTGGGTGTCGGAGTTAAAAAGACGATCTTCAATGGCCCGGCCAAGCAGCTTTCTGGAGAACGCCGAAGCGCTGTCAGTGGGCAGAGCAATGGCGGCCAGAATCGTGTCGACGCGGGCGTAATCCACATCTGCGGTCTTGCAGGCATTCACGGCCCGTTTGCCGGCGGTCAGGGTCAACTGGTGAACCGGATCCAAATGCCGGGTCAAATCCGCATCCAGAGAAAAGGCCTGGGGGTCGAAATCAAAATCCGTAATCAGGCAGGCATGATCCGAATACGGTCGATCCGGTGCCAGGGGGAGTGTGAGCCGATCTTCCCTGGGGGCGATCCAGCGGGATGCCGGTACCGGCCGGGATTGGTTCTCCCCGCCCACGATGTTGCGCCAGAAGGTCTGCAGATTCAGGCGCCGGGAAAAATCCCGTCCAGCCCGACAACGGCAATCAAGGGTCGTTTATCCATCATTTCAAATAGAAATTGCTCCGAACGCTTCCGAAAACCGTGAAACACCGATCATTGCGCTATCCTTCAAATCGGCTTCGCCAAGAACCCAGATACATATCCGCTTCACGGATTTAACGCAATGCTCAATGGCAGATTTTACAGCGATTCGGCATTGTCATCGTACGTTCCGAAGCGCGTGCGAAGGGTTGGGGGATTTGTTTTGACAGGATTACGGGCTAGCGATATTCTCTATTTGGGATACGGGAAGGATTCAATCCAGAAAAGGAGGGAAACCATGAAGATTCATTTCCGACGCATCCTTTGTGCCACCGACCTTTCCGAATTTTCCAACCAAGCCGTTCTCCAGGCGATTGGAATGGCCAGGGAGTTCGATGCCAAATTATTTATCTGCCATGTGATCGATCTGCCCATGGTCAGCATGCACGGTGCCGCCTTTGTCTATCCGGACAACCAGATCGAGGAGATGAAGGCCGGGGCCATCGCACAAATCCGGGGGCTGGTGGGCAATACCAAGCTTTCCTGGGAACCGGTGGTGGAGAGCGGTCCGGTATCGACCACCCTATGCCGCCTGGTAACGGACAAGCACGCCGACCTGGCCATTGTCTCCACCCATGGGAGAACGGGAATCAGGCGGCTCTTTCTGGGCTCGGTCACCGAACGGTTACTGCGCACCATTGCCTGCCCGCTGTTGGTTGTGACCCCACCGGAAAAGGCCGGCACCGGCGAGCCGGCGTTCAAGGGATTTGGCTTCAAGCAGATTCTGGTGGGCTGTGATTTTTCCGATGATTCGGGAAATGCCGTTTCCTATGGATTCAGCCTGGCACAGGAATTCCAAGCGGCCATCCACCTGGTGCATGTGGTGGAACCGTTTGTCTATCGGGATACCATGCTCCCCGAGACCATGGAAACCGACACCATTAATACCGTCCGGGAGGCTTCCCAAAAGCGAATGGAAGCCTTGGTGCCCGATGAGGCGCGCAACTGGTGCGATGTCCACATCGCCTGCGAATCAGGCAAACCCTTCATGGCCCTGAAGGCTTATGCCGATGCGCATCAGATCGACCTGATCGTTCTGGGGGTGCGCGGTCACAGCCTGGTCGAGACCATGCTACTGGGGTCTACCACGGATCGTGTGATTCGCGGGGTGGCCTGCCCGGTGCTGTCCGTGTGTCCGCTTTAAAGCGGTGGATGGATCGCAAGTTTATCGGGTGGCCGGAATAGCCTTTCTTGATGTGCCGGCGGGGGGGATGGGGCCGTCTGGCGTAAATCAAGCGCAGCATCGCCGCATGGGCGATCTGCCGTAGTTCCGGGTCCTGGATGCCAAGCAGGATTGATTTTCTCCAGCTGATCAGGGACCAGAGCAGGATCACGATGCCACAGCCACAGAAAAGCAGGAGATAAAGCGCGATTTGAAGCGGAATGATGCTGGCGACAGAGAAGAACAGAAGCGTGAACGATGCGGACCACATGTAGATTCTTATCCGGCTGGCAAGAAAATCGTGGTGAACGAGGGTCCAAATACTGACCCGCGCCAAGAAAGTGCCTTGTTTGGCAGGGCTTGCCCTTTTCATGGCTAACCTCCTTTGATTATCGCATTGAAATTTGCCTCCTTTCTCAATCCTTGATTCCGGCCGTGACATCAGTGTCCCTTCACGGCCGGAACTTATCGATCTGCCTTAAAATCAGTATAGGATTAGGCAGATTGTCTGTCAATCACCGGCGGATGGTGCCGGCGCTTTCGGAGAGGATTTGTCGTCGGGTAATTGGAAAACGAAGGGCAGGCCGATAAAACCGATGAGGGCAAAAATAATGAAGGTCGTTTTCAACCCAATGACGTCTGCGGCCATGCCGACGATGACCACCACGGCCGAACGCGCCAGGAAAGAAATCATCATGAACAGGCCGTTGGCCGCCGACGGGCTCGTGCCGGCATTTTCCTGAACCAGGGCCAGCATGACCGGTGTGGTGGAAAGCAGTGTAAACCCGGTTAATACCAGCATGGCGTAGGCCGCCCAACCATCTACCCAGACAAACGCCATCAGCGATGCCGGGGCACCCACCAGGGATAAGCCAAGCATGCGTCGCCGTCCCAACCGGTCGCTGAGGCGCCGGCCACCATCACACCGGCCACGCCGGCCGTCTCGTAAATCGTGAGACCGGCGCCGGCGAGCCACAGATTCTTGGAATTCATCAGGATGAAGGTGGGTAAGAAGGACGCCATACAGCCGTGCATGAATCCTCTGGCAATCAGAATGCCGGTAATCGGCTTGAGAACGGCACGCATGTCGCGCCAGGTTTGCAAGATGGGGACGGGTGTGCGTTTGGCCGAGGTCACCGGAAGATCCCGGGTATTGACGTATAACAGCACCGAGCAGATAAAACTGACGCCCATCACCGGGTAAAAGCCTTCCAGCCCCATCAGGCGACCAAACTCACCGCCGCCATGGGGCCGGCTGCACGGGCGGCCTCCCCCCCGACCATGAAAAAAGACATGCCCAGCCTTTGCGTTGGCCGGCCATGCGTGCGACCACCACCGGCGCGGGAACATGAAAAATGGACACGCTGATACCGGCGAAGAGCATGAGGACCAAAAGGACCGAAAATGTCGGTGCCACGCCGATCAGGCTCATGGGGATGGCCGTAAGCGACGGTGCCAGCACGAGAAACCAGCGGACGCTGATACGATCGGCCAAGGCCCCGATCCATGGATTGAGCAGTGCGGGCAATTGCATGACGGTCGAGAGAAGACCGGCTTGGGTCAGGTTGAGAGAAAGCTTTTCGATGAGTAGCGGCAGCAGGGGTGCCAGGAAAGCGGAGTAAACATCGTGTATGAAATGGGCGATGGAGACGGCCAGAACACCCTGCAGGTTGAAACGAGCATCGGAAGATGATGGCTGGGTGGGGGTAGGGGACGTGTTTGCTGACGTCTGGATTGTATTTTTGAATCGTGCGGTTATGTTGTACATAAAACCTCTCATCCAACAAGCGAGGACGGTGACGGATGTATCTTGCCCGTATTCCCGATAGGGCCTTGGGTTATCGCTATCTGATTCGTCAGTCGTATGCCGACACAACATGTTATCGCAGCCGTGACCTTTTCGATTTGGGACAGGACCCGGCGCGCTTTATCCACTATCCGGGCGGCAATGGGTTTTATATTGACGACCTCGTTTTGGAGACCATCGGCGAGCGGGGTGTCCCGGTAACGCAGGCGGAAATCGAGGCCGTTTTTCTCCCGTTCATCGATCCACAAATCCGGCGGGTGATCGACGCCTTTGATCGCGGATCGCGCCATCGTGAGCGGGCAAAGGATACCTGCATGCCCAAGGAGCGGTTCCATCCCTTTGACCGCTACCGGCTGTTGTGCCTCAAACTGGGACGGGTGAATGCCCGTGCCATGGGTTGCATGCCGGATCATCTTTACGCAAATCTGCAGGAAAAATCCCGGGACGAGATCGAATACGATTTCATTGCCGCCGAACGCATCCTCAAGCCCCATGAACTGGCCCACTACACCTATCAGATTTTTGACCTTCAGTCGTGTTTTACGGAATCCTTTGCCCGTAGTCACCCCGAGGTGCTCGACCAGGAACAGATGGATCGGTTTTTCATCGATCGTCTCTGCCGGCTGAACCGGGATGATATTTTCTGGTCCGGTTGTCAACGGTCATCCCATCTGCATCCGCATTTAGTCCGTTATGCCCTGATGTATTTCGACCATACTTTTCCGGTCCGCGACCCCACACACGCTTTTTTTCAAGATTTCATGAATCGCCACCGGCTCCACCGTCCACCGCAAAGCGTTCAACTCAGTCTGGCGGAATCGGCCAGCCTTTTCGGTGTAACCGTTGAAGTCCTGAAGCGGATGGATTGCCGTTCACTCACCCGCCAATATCGCAAATTGGCCAAGCAGCATCACCCCGACAAAGGGGGCAGTCCCGAACAATTCGTCCGCCTTACCGCCGCCTATCAAAAACTTGTCAGGCGTAAATCCAGGATGTAGGCGTTTCCGGTGAAAATAAAAGGGCGCCGCTGTCATCACCGGCGCCCTGGATGATCAATTTTTTGATTTTGTTACGATTGCGGCGGTGCCGCAGGCGGGGTGGATAGCATCTTTTCCTCGTAAGTGGAAAGCAGAAAAAGCGTCGCCAACGGCTGGGTGAAGAGAATACCGATGAAAACACTGCCACCGATGGTGGTGATGGCCAAATAGATAATCACGATCACCACGTGATCGACCAGTTGTCCTTTTCGGGCCATGGCGTAACTCTCCTTGATGGCATCCATAATCCCCAGGTTTCGGTCGGTCATCAGGGGGATCATATAAATGCAGCAAAAAGTGACCGCCACCACCACGATCAGGCCGGGTATAAAGAACATCATAAAACCGATGGAGCTTACCACGAACACCGCAACGCCGAAACCCAGGAGCGGCAGGAAAAGCTTCATATGGGTGAAAAGATCCTGCATTTTGGGCTCACGGCCGTTGCGTACCAGCAACAAGAGACTCTGTGTGTATCCGGCCAGGGCCACGGGTGCCAGAATCCCCAGGGTAAGGGTGCTGATACCCACAAACACCAGGGTTAAAAGAATCAGGGAAACAATGTTGCCAAGGGTCAAATTCCAGGCAATTTCGATATGTCGCTTAAAATCCATGGGTTCTCCTGAATGGGTAAAGGTTAATCATGTGGCCGCCCTAAACGATCCAGACCAATTTTTGATAAACACGGTTTGTGGGTATGGTAACCTATGCACTGGAACAGATGCTGGCATATAGCGGTTTTAAGCCGATCTTGTCAACCTTGACAGCGATTCGAAT